>JAGQPC010000125.1 GCA_020426925.1 Planctomycetales bacterium
GTTTGAATCTTGAAGCTGAACAGGACGGGGTAACAGATAAAGACCCGATGAGTGCTTCGTCAGAGACTTTTTTAGCAACGAAAAATCCATTCGCGAAACGTTCTGCGACACGTCCGCCAAGGCGTAATCTGGAATCGTGTCGAGAAATACGTCTGCGTCACCCAGTGAAATATCAAGGTCGATCAGCACGACATTGTTCGCTTCGTTCGCTGCCAGCGCACAGCCAAGATTGACGGCCATGCTCGTGGACCCGACTCCTCCACTGGCCCCTGCAATTGCGATGCACTTGCACGATCGTCCCCTTGACTCTCCACCTCCATCGGAGGAGTTCAAGCGATCCAGCGCTTTCAAAAACTCATCTGTTTGAATCGGAAGAGTGAGGAACTCTTTGGCTCCTGCACGCATCGCCCGGAGGATCAGCGAACCGTCGTTACTAGCGCTGACTACTGCGATCTGGCACGACCCGGAAGACGACAACTGCTCGATCAACGACATGGCTTTATCAGGATCGCTGTCGATCGCGATGACACCAACGTCCGGTGAGCTTTGCTCAACAATACTGGGAAAGAAGTCGTACCGAGAGCACTCGGCTTCTAACCAAACCGAATCAATTCCGAGTAAAAGCGTCTTTAAATCGTCGCGGTTTCCATCATCGGGATCTACTATCGCTAGACGCAATACGTTTGCCATCTTGGTCGTGCCTTAAAGTTGGTTACCATCGTTAGTCGTTCATCCCTGCCACCAGCGTTCAGTTTCCTCTGAATTGCGACGTACTAGTTTACGACGTCATAACCGACCCGGCCGAATAATCCGGGGTCTTGAGACTGCCCCGCAGATGACGTTCGGGGCGGGTTGTACTGGTACTGCCGGTTTTGTTGCGCGGTTGGACGCGGTCCCGGCTGAGGCGATGGTCGGCGAGCCGATCGGTAGTTCTGACCTCGATATACGTTCTGAGCAGATCGAGTATTCACGCCTGGTCGCATGCGTCGATCAGCACTTGGCGAAAGAGCCGGCCCCTGCGTTTCCACAGGCTGATATCCGTCAGCTGAAGTCGGCTCACCATGGTATTGAGGAGCTGTGATCCCGGCTGGAATGGAACTTTCTGACGGATAGTAAGCACCATCGACCGGTACATTGCCTGCTTGGCAAGCACTGCAACTTCCATCTGTGCAGCACTTCGGCACTTCCAGGTATCCACGTGCATAGAGCTCGATGTCGTCTGGCGAAGCGGTGCGTTCTCCAGGTCCGCATCGTGGCACTTCGTGCGGATCCATAGCGTCAACTAGTTCTGGAGTCACCAGCACGACAAGTTCGACTTCGTTCATTTCCTCTTGGACTCGGCGGAACATCGCTCCTGCCCACGGTAGGTCGCCTAACAACGGAACCTGTCTCCGGCTTGCCTCGACTCGAGTTTGAATCAATCCAGCAAGTGCCAACGTTTGCCCCGCTTTCATTTCAACAGCAGTGTCAACCCATCTGGTGCGTAGCCCTGGAACTCGAGTACTGTTGATTGTTACAGCATTTACAGCGTCCAGTTCACTAACCTGTGGACGCACTTCAAGGCGGATGGAACCATGCCCAAGTACAATCGGAACAAAATCTACTCGTGTTCCGAATTGCTTGTATTCAATCCCTACCGTACCGAGACTTTGTGGAACAACGATTGGGAATTCACCACCCGCGTTAAAGCTTGCAGGGCGGCCGCTAACCGTCATCAGTTTCGGTTCAGAGAGAATCTTGGCCAACTGATTGTCAGCCAACGCTTCCAGGACCGCGAAAAATGAGTTGCCTTGTGATATCAGGGCGGCGGTCATCGTTTCAGTACCTGAAACGAGTGGGGTTGTCGCTCCATTTGTTTGTTGGCTGACTCCTTGAAGCAAGCCACTCACCGAAGACGTGAACGTATCAGTGTTGCCAATGTTCATCCAATCGACACCCAATGCTCGGAGCTTCGTTCGAGAAACTTCCATCACTTTTACGTTCAATAGAATCTGCTGCACTCCGCCAACGGTTATGTTGTTAATGACGTTCTGGGAGTAATCTTGCGCGATCCTGACGATGCGGCTAACGATTTCGGGACGATCCACTCGGCCAGATAGCACGACACTTCGAGATAGTGGGTGTACTCGTAGCGATGCTTCTGGGAACTGTGTCCGCAGGATCATCTCCAGTTCACGTGCATCACCCAACACAACGACGTCGACGGTGTAAAGTTGGCCGTCTTCGTCCCATAAGTTGACCGTCGTTAGTCCTGTCTTCTTCGCAGACAGTTGAACTTGCGTGGGCGACAGAGGATACGCTTCGATGATGTCCGTATTGTTGACGAGCGCTCTGGGAACTTGCTTTTCCAGTTTCAGAATGCGACTGGTTGTCACGACCATTTCCATGCGGCTGTTTGGGCGGTCGATTACAAATTCAACCTCTCCACCGGTACCCTGTGCGTTTGCCGAATTGCACGCTGCAAGTACCAGGGCAAGAAGTGCTACGCAGACAAGAGGTTTGCGGGCATGGATTTTCATATGTGCATCCTTGCTATCACCCAAAATCAACATCTGACATCCGTGCCAAACGTTTCAAGTCTCGGTTGGCAAATCGTTCACCAACCGAGCACTCTTTGTTTTGGTTTGAGTTTGTTGTCTCAATTAAAGGTTTTCTAGCGGATTGGAATTCAACCAATCCTCATTGGTACCACCAAAGTCCGATGGCGGTGCATCAAGCGGTGGCTGGCTTGATGCTGTTGGCGGGAGTACCACATCCGAAGATGAGGGAGCCTCGTGGCTTCCACCAGTACCGACACCTCCAACAAGGATGGGAAGTTTATTCACGTCTGCCCATTTGTAGGTCCGCTGCAAGCCGCCACCGTCCAAAATGGTCATTTCCCATTTAGTGAAGTCATCGGATCCACTGTCAGTGGACGCCTGCATATCGTCCATAAATCGGTTTATACCGCCTGTATCGTCCGCTTCGGGCTGTGGTTCGCTGGAAGTATTCTGCGTTCCCGTTCCTGCCAGCAGGTCTTTCAGGGTGATCTCTCCGGCAATCTCGTCTGCCCCGTCGTCTTCATTTCGGAGGGACAATTTGATTTTTCCTAATGACGTAGCCAGCGAAACCTTTTGTGCTTGCTTTGGAGTAACTAGCAACGACACATTCTTCGCCGACCCACCTTCTTCTTCGTCTGGGTTGTAAGAAGTCTGATCATCAACTGAGAAAACCTTGACGTCTTTCAGGAACGTAACAGATTTTGGCTCGATAAGGTCAGGCATGTCGCGACCAGGTTTGAGGTAAACCATGACATCAACTCTGTGCCCAGGTTTGATCAAGTTTGCTGCGGCAGATGTTGGGTCAACACCCACAGCAACCACGCGATATCCTTTGGGGATCGCCTGAGACGCATCCTGCCATTTATCCTTTTCGATTAACTTCCCTGTCAAAATCGGTTCTCCTTGGAACAGTCGCGAAGTGGTTCGTCGATCGACTAGTTCGTCGAGACTCCGCACAGCGCCATCAGGAACCTTGTCTTGTGGCCACTCTTCTGGTTTCACAACCTCGTCGCTCATCAAGCCACCGACGTCGATATCCGCCTTCGCAACGTAAATCGTTTCCATCGGCGTTTCTTCGGGGCCATCATCTTTTGCTTCCATTACTTTCGTGGCGGCGAACGCGGCAAGAAGTCCGCATAGTCCTGCCACGGCCAGTAGTATCATCGATTTTGGACGCATGGCTACGTTTTCCTTATGTTCTTTAAGTCTCTACATTCGAGCTAGCAAAACGGTCAAACGGAAACCTTCGTCCTGACCATCTCTTCGGTGCAACCGGTAGACTCGGTTCAATTCCGAGTCTCGTCACCTTAAACCCGACCCGATCTCTCCAGAGCCCGTATGGCTCCCGAGTTTTCACACTCTATATGCTGATCGTCGTCAGCATGTCGTTGTAAACAAAGTATCCAATCGTCCCGATGGCGATGGGTATCCCGTATGGAAGCAGCATCATCGTTGGCTTCCGCTCAGCTGCGATTTCTGCAAGCTTCTCCGGATTTTTGACGGTTAGAATCTCTTGGAAGATCATCCAAAACTGACCGTAATGTTTTCCCCAGCCTCGGCGCAACAGCACCATGACGATCGCCATGACGGCACCGATGACAGCAGACGCCGCAAATGCATACGCGGTGTGAGTGCTATGCATCCAAGCACCGACACCTGCCAGCAACTTGACGTCACCAGCTCCCATGCCACCGATAGCGTACGCAGGCAGTAGCAATGCAAGTCCTACTGCGGTTCCCAACAGGCTGTAACCCAACCCTTGGTACCAGGTCAGTTCCAACGTTTCTGCAAACGCAACACTGTAGACCCACCCCGCAATGATCATCGGAAACGTGATCCAGTTCGGGACCTTCAGTTCAAATCCGTCAATGACGGCGGCCAAAATCAAAAGAACGGTGACGGTCCAAACCGGCCAGTTACAGGCAACGGCTTCTCCGATTGCGGTGAGTGAGTCCATCGAGAATCCTCTTTCAAACTGCTTCAGCGTTCGCCAACTGCCGTCCGTTCATCAAGCGATCCGCAAAAATGTATTTAACGTTTCGTGGTTTGGATTCCTCGGTGACTAACGCAGGCACGTCAGTAGGAAACTAACCATGGCAGCACCCGCCGTGAAAACGTAGCACATCATTTCCACGACTGCGGATGCTTCTGCTGGTGATGCGGAATACATTTCAAAGTTCCTTACACAAAAAACCCTCTATAGCATCAAACTGCCATAGAGGTTGTGAAAACTTGGTAAAATGGAGGCTTAGCCAAGTTGGTTGGCAACGTCGGTAAAAGTTGCGCTCGCATTGTTTCCAATTGATGTGATTGCTGTCAGGCACACTACAACAATTAGCGCAAGCATTACGGCGTACTCGACAGCGGTTGGACCATCTTCCGATAGCAGGAAGTGGTGGATGTGCTTCACGAGATGTTTCATCAATTCACTCTTTCTTTAAAATGTCTGGCGTTCCGACGTAACAATGGAAATATCCCCCATGGCACAGATCATGCGATGGGGGAGATGAGTTTGCGATCAACATGTAGCTAGACGGACTAGCCGAGCTGATTAGCAACGTCTTGGAACGTTGCATTAGCGTTGTTACCAATCGCTGTAATCGCTGTCAGACAGACGATTACGATCAACGCCAACATAACTGCGTATTCGACAGCCGTTGGACCATCTTCCGAAGCCAAGAAACGAACTACTTTTTTAGCAAGACTCTTCATGGAGTTCCTCCGAGTTCACGATCTGCTTGGAGCAGATCCGCACTAACTTTTGTCAGGATCTAGCGTGATAGCCATATGGCCGACCTGCATCAAAATCACGCCAGTCCACACCTAAACGGATGCCTCTGTCTCAATCACCAGTTCAGATGAAATACTAACTAGATAGTTAGTGCCTCATCCTTTCGGCAGCCAGGCTGTCGTCAGCAAACTAACGACCCTTTAGCTTTGCGTACCGCCTTTTAGGCGGCTTGCCATTTCGAGGACGAGAGGCCGCAGGCCGCGGGCTCATCCGGCGTTGGGTTGCCCCCGCCGGACAATTGAAAACTATGTCAGCTACGTCTGAAGTCAAACAAAGCGATTTGCAAAAGGACTACCGCTACACTACGCCAGCGGGGCTTGATCTCTAAATGCATCGCATCGCGTCTGTCACAACCGAATCAACCGGCCGTGAGCTGCGTATGCGTGTCTCCATCGCAACATTCAAAACACGACGAAATCGCGGCAATTAACGAGGCATGTGTCTTTTGCGTAACGCACGATCCGGTTAGTTTAATTGCATGGATTCGGGGGAATGCAAAAAGTAAACACGCAAAGATTTCTTGGGTAACGTGACAAGATTGGCTGTCGAACGTGGTTTTGCAGAGTACAGCGACCGTGTTTTGCGAGACTTGAAACTGCCACACTTCTCAGCCAATACATTCGCAAAAAACAGGGGACAGAGTCGCCAGACCGCGAATCAGCGTAGCTTCGCGTGATTGACAGCAAACGATCTAGGCTAGTTCTCGTTGAAATCGCTTTGTGATCGCACTCAAACGTCTGGCTATCCGCAACTCGTCGTACGAAGATGTAGGCCTGATTTGCAACGCTTCTCGGAAATTTACACTCAACGTGGTATGGCTATGAACCGTCTCCCTGAATCGATTTCGCCGTTTCAATTAAAGTTGCTTTTGGTTGCGGCTTTGGTCTGCGCGAATCAGGCCGCGTGCCGCGTGAACGAACCGCTCAACGTCTTGTTTATCGCGGCAGATGATATGAATTGCGATTTGAGCGTGTACGGGGACGAGCTCGTCAAAACGCCCAATCTCGAACGATTGGCTAAGATGGGTGTGCGGTTTGAAAACGCGTACTGCCAACAACCCCTTTGCGGTCCCAGTCGAGCAAGCATCATGACAGGACTACGTCCCGATACGCTCGACGTGCATACGCTGCGTCACGAGCTGCGAGAAAAGAATCCAGACGTCGTCACGTTGGGGCAGCTGTTTAAACGCAATGGATACTATTCGGCACGAGCAGGCAAAATCTATCACTACGGAAACCCAACTCAGATCGGCACCGATGCAAATGATGATCGAGCAACGTGGAACGCGCGATACAACCCTGCGGGAATTGATCGGACGCAAGAAGAAAACATCACAAGGTATGGGCCTCAAAAAGGCGGTCTTGGAATCTCCATGGCTTGGTGGGATCCGGTCAGCGCCGACGAAGATCATACGGATGGCATGGTTGCATCAAAAGTTATCCAACTAATTGAGCAAAACAAGAAACGTCCTTTCTTCTTGGCCGCCGGTTTTTTCAATCCGCACTGTCCATATGTCGCGCCGAAGCGTTACTTCGATCTGTATCCGCTCGATCGTATAACAATGCCAGACCTGGATGAGGCACAGGCAGACCTGGTAGATGTTCCGCCGATGGCAATTCAGCGAGATACGCCAAACTGGCCGTACTACTTCAAAAACGTTTCCATTGACCAGGCGCGCAAGTGCAAGCAAGCATACTACGCGTGCACGTCGTTCGTTGATGCTCAAGTCGGGCGTTTGCTGGAAGCTTTGGACACGCACAACCTATTGGACAAAACGATTGTCGTGTTTTGGTCGGACCACGGATACTTTCTTGGCGAGAAAGGACTCTGGTACAAACGCAAAGCATTCGAACGATCTGCTCGAATGCCTTTGATAATTGCTGCGCCAGGACTTTCAAAGAACAGCGCTGCGACGAAACCGGTAGAGCTGTTGGATCTCTATCCGACGCTTGCGGATCTCTGCGGCTTGACACCTCCGAAAAACCTGGAGGGCGAATCGCTCAAGCCGTTACTGCAGGATCCTGCAACAGCCGATTGGACAAAACCTGCTGTGACACAAGTATGGCACAATAAGAATGCGTGGGGCTATTCGATCCGCACGGAACGTTGGCGCTATACGGAATGGCTGGAAGGTGAAGCGGGCCGAGAACTCTATGACCACGAGGATGATCCAGACGAAATCACAAATCTGGCTCAACAATCGCAACACCGTGAAACGGTTGAACAACTTTCCAAACAATTGCAGCCTTATGTTAGGTTAAAGCCACACAAGCGACCGTAAAATTGGCGCTGAACACTTGTTCAAATCTCACAGGACACATTTTGGCTGCGATGATCTGGCTTCGACCAGTGAACGCGAATAGAATAGGCCGCGCCAGAGGATTGCAATCAACGGCTTGCAAATGAGACAGATTAAGTCGTTTTCGTTTTATTAGTCGACTAAGGGAAGCGGCCCGGAGGCCGTGTGCGACCATGACTGCCGAACTTGATGATCCAGTGCAACAACACTGGGCTCCTCCCGAACAACAGCTTTACGCGTTTCTGTCGTTTATGTCGAAGCACAACGCGTCGGATCTTCATCTAAAGTCTGATTTGCCACCGTATTTCCGCATCGGCGGTCACCTGCGAAAGATTCAAGGCCCTACGCTTCCGACAGCGGAATACATCGAACAGATGTTGCTGCCTCTAGTGCCGTCCAGCCGAGTGGTCGAATTGGAAGAGACTGGTGGAGTTGATTTCTCGACAAAAATTGACACGGGTGATCGCTTTCGAATCAATTTGTACAAGTCTACTGGGCATGCACATGCTGCGATTCGCCGTGTGCAGAGTCAAATTCCGAGCTTCAACGATCTCCACTTACCCGACGTTTACGGAAAAGTGATCGCCGAATCGATGGAAGGTCTAGTTCTCGTCAGCGGCGTCACTGGAAGCGGTAAGAGCTCCACACTGGCCGCCATGATGGACCACATCAACGAGCATCGGTCGATGCACGTAATCACGATCGAGGACCCGATAGCATTTGTTTTTCAGTCAAAGAAATGCATTGTCTCACAGCGCGAAGTTGGCATCGATGTGCTCGACTTCAAAACGGCCTTGCGCCATGTTGTGCGTCAAGATCCGGACTGCATTCTGATTGGCGAACTTCGCGATCGCGAAACCATGTTGGCGGCGATTCAAGCCGCCGAGACTGGCCACTTGGTGATGGGCTCACTTCACTGCAGCGACGCTCAGCAAACCTTTTCACGAATCCTAGAATTCTTTCCTCGAGCCGAACACGCGTTCATACGCTCATCGCTCGCCAACAGTCTGCGGGCGATCACGGTTCAACGTTTGATTCCGGGACTGCAAGAAGGTAGCCGATACCCGGCGTGCGAAGTTTTGCTAAACAACGCCATCGTGAAGGACAAGATACTGCACGAAGAAGACGAAGACATGCCCGCGATCGTGCAGCAATGCCGAGAAGAGGGCATGCGGAACTTCACGCATTCTCTGGTGGAGCTTGTCCAAGCTCAGCTGATCGACCGTCACGTCGCACTAGATTATGCGCCGCAACGCGAAAAACTAATTTCCGAGCTGAAAGGTATCAAAGCAGCAAGCGAAAGCTTGGTCGGTAGATTGCGACATTGATGATTCACGCGCGGAATGTCTAGTGCTGCAGACAACTCAATTCTCTTGCATCGGCTAAGTGGCAACCTCGACTAGTAAGTACACCTGACACGGGCTCGCCTAGCGAACGACGGCAGCCCCCACTGTTTTGCCGCAAGCACTGTCAGTCGCCGTCTTGGCTGGCCCTCTCCAAACCTCGACTCTCCCAAGGGGCCCAAGGGGAGAGTCAAATAAGAAACAAAACTGCTCATAAGAGGCTGGCAACCTACACAACATCCAAGATTCAAGCTGATGCTTCAAACGCGATGCGAACTACTCTTCATCAGAGCGAAGGTTTGCGAGCACGCTGTAGTCTTCAAGCGTCGAAGTGTCGCCGACGGTTTCTCTTCCTGCGGCAATGTCGCGAAGTAATCGACGCATGATCTTTCCACTGCGAGTTTTCGGCAGCGCTGCGGTGAATCGAACGTCGTCCGGTTGAGCGAGTGCACCGATTTCTTTTCGCACGTGTTGTTTCAGCTCATTCCTTAGCTCGTCGGTCGGTTCGGCGTTGCGTAAGGAAACGAACACAGCGACCGCTTCACCTTTTAGTTCGTGAGGGCGACCAACCGCTGCGGCTTCGGCGACTGCAGGATGACTAACCAAAGCACTTTCGATTTCAATCGTGCTCAAGCGATGTCCGGAGACGTTTAGCACGTCGTCGATCCTGCCCATGATCCAATAGTAGCCGTCTTGGTCGCATCGAGCGTTATCTCCTGCAAGATACTTGCCAGGCACTTTGCTCCAGTATTGGTCTTTGTAACGCTCTTCGTCGCCCCAAATACCTCGCAGCATTCCCGGCCAAGGGTGCGTGATCACGAGCCAACCACCCTGATTGGGACCAACGGGATTTCCAGCCTCGTCAACAATCTCTGGAACGATCCCGGGTAGAGGTTTTGTGCAGCTGCCCGGTTTCGTTGGGATGGCGCCTGGCAATGGCGACATCATGATTCCACCTGTCTCAGTCTGCCACCACGTGT
>JAGQPC010000126.1 GCA_020426925.1 Planctomycetales bacterium
CCAGCCAAAACCGCGACCGACAAGCCAAGCCTCCCAAAGCAGCGAAGATCCTCGACACAGCCACTGGGTCGAGCTAGTCGAGGGAATGGCCGCGTATCGCGATGGCAACTTCGATGCGGCGGCAAAGTGTCTTTCTAACTTAGAGACGCAAGACAGAGCCGACCAATCCTTCTTGTCAATGACTGCGCTTTTTCTTGCGATGGCGCAGCATCAGAATGGCAAGCCGACGGCAGCTGTCGAAACGTTTCAACGAGCGACGAATAAGATTGACGATCCTCATCGTTCCGCGGCAGGATGGCTTGATTGGCTGATGTGTGAAATCGTCCGCTCCGAAGCCGAACAGTTGCTGCTAGAAAAAGTCACGCGTTAACAAGCGGTTTTTAGAGACTTCGGTCCGAGAACGTGCAGGTCACTATTCAGTGAAAGTCAGATTCTCCAAGACGTATTCGAGCTTCTCGTCTATGCCATCGAATTCGTCGTCTGGTCCTGTCCCTAGGATAACAACCAAGTCATTATCGCGAGGTCTCGTAATGAATCGCTGCGTCGTGAGAACGGGACCGCTCCCTGTAATCCCGCCACCAGTCCCCATACCCGAGATCTTTACGGAGCTGAATTTCCGACCATTCACGTCGATTGTTGTTTGCTCGTGGATCGTCCGTCTCTGACTTCTAAGGTACGATGCTTGAGCATCCGCGACTTCTGTTGGAGTCATGGTTTTCTCTGTGGGAGCGCGGTATATCAGAATCGACTTTGGTTTTCCAATCCACCATGCACCCACGAAGTGGCCGGCAAATAAAAACTCGTTCTTGCGTCCCATGGACCACTCTATCGGCACAATCGCCGACACGCCGAACGGTAATTTGTGGCGAGGTGGTCGTCCGAGGGTTGCTTCGACAAATGCAGCGTAGTAGGAAGGGCCGCTGGACTCATCACCCAAATCGAGTGAATGCCGCATTGATTGCAACATGTCATCCGCATCGCCGATTTGCCAAGCTCGATCGGCTCGCCTTAGCCAGTCGGACGACGTTACATCCTCTCGCTCAGTGAGTTGCCTGCACATTTCCCAAGACTCTGCACGACGTCCAGCAACAAATAGCAGGTCGATAAGTTCAAGCGTTGGGCCATACTGCATCTTTTCTGCTATCTGTTGATCCATGTCCCGAAATGTTTGTTCGTCGAATCTTATGAACTTCCCGCCCAAGCGCCGGTTTGAGATCCAGCTGCGCAGCCGCTTGATATTCCATTCCCCTGATGTGTGCTCGAACTCCATCTTTTGTCGCACGTTGAGAAATCCTCCCGAAATGTTCCATGTGATCTGCGAATCTACGCTTGCCCACTCACCGTCCAAATCGACGTTCACATGATCAATCGTGTAGCCGTCTAGACTTGCCGGCTTGCCTTGGAATAGGAGCTTCCGGGTTGACTCCAGTTGATCACGTGAGGTTTCCACATCGTACTGGTCTGGACTTCCCGTCCGGCCATTTACAAGAACCGCATTGGCTGCGAATTGCGACATAAATACTTTGAGATCGTGCTGAAACCAACCAGCTTGCTGAGGCTTGAATGCAACTTCTTTAATCGCTGCAATTTCTTTAGCGTCTTCAGCGTTGATCTTCGCAGCGGGAATCAATTCGGTTGCTTCGTCTAGTGCGGCGATTGCGCCTTCGTTTGCGGCCCAAAAGTCACTCAGCATCATGTCCCGCAAACGTTGAAGAAGCACCTGCGATTTTTGAAAGTTACGTAGTTGTTGATTTGCCATCGCAATGTAGGCTATATCGATCGGGTCGGAATAACCAACAACTGGAATGGATTTCTCGTCCACTCGTTTTAAAGTCTCGATTGTTTCTTCGTAACGGCCGTTTCTGTAAAATGCATAGGCAAGCGTCCGAAGGAAAGGCACGTGATCTGGACGCATTCGGTTCGCAACTTCTGCTTGCGCGAGAGCTAAGCCGTACGCTTCCGCGCCGGCCTTACTGTCTTTTGCAATGTCCCGACTTGCAGCACTTAGTCGCTTCGCATCCTCTTCAAAGGTGTCTACTGCTTTGAGAGCTGCGGAACGGATAGTTTCTTTAAGACTAGAATCTGAACTGATGCGGCGATGAACCTCGGACTTCAGCAACACTTGATCGAACAACTGAGACGCAAACTGTCGTCCCATCTGGGTGTCAATTGCAGACTGTGGGGCGCGAACTTCAATATTGTCAAACGAGACGGTGGATCCAGCGGGACCATACAACGCAGCTAATGCGAAGCTAACTTCTGGCGTGTTGGAGTGCTTAGCTGAGCAAACTTCACGGCCATTGACAAAGATTTGTATTTTCTCGCGCGAGCGACGAATTTGCACAAGGTATTCCGCATCGGCCTCAAGTTGCACGGCACGATTCGCGGTCAGCGAGTTATATTGCAGCGGACCATTTTGCTCGTAAATGGTCACTCCGCTATTACCATTCCATGGATTGGGAATTCCGAGCCATTCGACTATCTCGCCTTGTTGCTTGTCGTTCAGAAACAGGATTTGAATTCCATTCTTGACCGGTGAATGAACTTCAAAAGACAGTTCAACGGTATCATGCAAAACGAATCCGTCTCGTCCAATCGTGGCTAACGCATACGGACCAAATGCACTCTGTTGAATAAGGGTCGCTTGCAGCTGCCCGGCGCTGATTTCCGCTTCACCAGCAACGGTTACCCATTCTTTGCTCAGCTCGTCTCCGTCGAACGATTCTGCCAAGACTGTGTCCCATTGTTCATCATCGGATTCTGCTGAAGCTGCTGCTACACCTGCATTCCAAATCTTCAGCGTGGAATCCATGCTCGCCGAGGCAATTCGATTGCTAGTAGCATCTATGTCGATGGCTTGAACGCCATTAATGTGCCCGCGCAGAGTCAGTAGTTCATGACCACTGTGTGGGTCCCACACTTTAATGCTGGAATCATGTGAGGCAGAAATCAGACGCTTGCCATCAGAGCTATAGGCGATGGACCAGACGATCGAAGTGTGGTTCGCAAGAGTTTGCAAGAGTTGAATGGTTGTGTAGTCGAAGATGCGAACTTTTTTGTCGAGATACGCCGCCGCGATTTGATTGTCGGTTGGACTAAATGCAAGCGATGTCGGAAAACCGGTCAAGGTCGGCTTCCATGAACGAACTTCTTTCCCAGTATTCGAATCCCAGATACGAATCGCACCGTCTTCGCCCGAGGAAGCCAGATGAATCCCGTCTTTTGCGAAGGCGAGTGAACCAATTGGTTTATCTTGGTGCCCGAAACGGAGAAGTTCTTCGCCTGATTCCACGTCCCAAACGCGTATGTCGTTTTGCTCGCGGCTCAGTTTACCGACAATTCGTTCGAGCATCTTCATACTACCACTGAAACCATTAGGTATGCCGCAAGAGGATGCCAGACGTTTTCCATCTGGGCTGAACGTTAACCCAAGAATAATACTCGGATGACCGACCAAAGTTTGATGTAGATCGCCAGTCTCGACATCCCAAATCTTGACCTCGCCGCGGAAAGCGATTTTGTTGGGTGCATCTGGCTCCTGACCGGCTGCAGCGGCAAGCAGACCGCTGTCTGGGCTAAAGGCGATTTTAAATCCGACACCCTGCGGAGCCGGAAACTCGCGAACTTGCTTTGCTGTCTGCGCGTTCCGGATAACCACTTTGCCACCTCGGTCGACAGTCGCAACAAGGTTGCCGTCCGGGCTGAACGCGACGTCTGCGATAGGGCCAGTGTCGCCAACTACGGTCTTAAATCGCTGGCTGATGTGTTGGGCATAATATCCAGCCAGCCGGTGTCGCGTTTCGGTCAGTTCGTTGTCAGTTGAAGCATGCCTTTTCACGAGTTCTTGAGAAAGCTCGCGTTCGAAGCTATTGACGAGCGAAACATCAAATACGTTTACGGTGGCTATGCTCGATGCGGCGAGTTGAGTTCCATTATCGTTCCAGGCAACGTCGACCACGACATCCGGGCAACCGCGAAGTTTTTGTAGTTCCTCGCCTGTTTCCACATCCCATATTCGGACTGAACGATCTTGAGAGCATGTCGCGAGTTGCCGGCCGTCTGGACTGAACGCCACTCCGTGCACGATACTTTCGTGCCCTCGCATCGTGGCAATCGGAGATGTAGATTCCAAATCCCAAATGATGGCGGTACCGTCGAGACTTGCTGATGCGCCTCGCCGACCGTCCTGTGAAAATATGAATTCCGTAAGTTGGAGTACGTGGCCGCGCAAGTTGGCTTTTTGCGTTCCGGATTGAACGTCGAAGACACTCACAAGCGAGCCGTTTGTTACCCCTAATTGCTTCCCATCAGGGCTGAATGTCAGCTCTAGTTTTGGGCTTGCTGGAACATCAAATGACGTGATTTCAATGTCATCTTCAAGGTTAAAGACCCGAAGTTTGGCGCGAGTGTTATCGTCATCTAGTGCCTCGAGGTCAGTTGTTAAACGCACAACGGCAGCGAACTTTCCGTCGTCGCTAATCGTGGCGTCGATTACGATAGTATCGTCCTTTGTTACCTTGCGAACGATTTGACTTTTCCCAATGTCCCACGTGGCGACTGTACTGCCCTTTACAGTAACGAAGAGATTGCCTGACGGTGACAACGCAACGTAGTCACAATCACCGACCTGAATCTGCTTATGCTCGCGTCCATTCAATCCATCCCAAAGTCGTACGGTTCGATCTCTGGCTGCTGTCAGAAACGTATTGTCGCGATGGCGGTATTTAACGTGCTCGACCTCGCCGGCGTGACCGCGCAAGGTCAGCAGCGAGGTATTGCACAGCGATTTTAGATAACGCCATTCCCAATGTCGAAACTCTTCGGGACACTCGTTAAGCAATTGTTCGGCACGCTCCACGTTATCTGACAGCCATTCCTGATAGGCAAGTGCGATCGTCGTTGCGTAAAGGTCGGCAATGGCACGGTCTTTTTCATCGGACAAAGCATCCTTGGCGGCAACAGCTTCGCTCTTCGCAGTTTCAGCATTCTTTCTTTCGACTTCTTCTTGCTTTCGAGCCGCCTCCGCCGCCGTGCGCGCATCTATAGCATCTTGTTTTAGTTCCACCTGGCGTCTTGCGAACTTAGCTTGCTGCATCGCCATCATAGGACCGCCAACGCTGAACACGAGAACCAGTGCTGTAGCAACCCCACAAAGTCCAGCGACTGCTGGTTTGCGTTTGCACCACCGCCACAGGCGCGCGGGAGCACTAAGCGGCCTCGCTTCGATTGGTTCTCCACGGAGAAATCGCCCCAATTCGTCGCCGAGGTCCTTTACTGACGCGTATCTGTTCCGAATATTTTTTTCAAGACATCTCAGCGCAATCGTTTCCAGATCCTTGGGCGTTTGCGGGTTGATGAGCTGTGGCGATGGTGGTTCACGTTCGAGTACCTGCATGAGCGTGTCCAATGGACTAGCCGCTTGGAATGGCGGGCGTCCCGTGATTAGGCAGTAAAGGATCGCGCCGATAGAATAGAGGTCAGAGAGCGGTCCTACGGTATCCACGTTACCTGACGCTTGCTCAGGCGGCATGTAAGCAGGCGTGCCAAGTACTTGGCCGGTTCCTGTAAGGCTGCTGTTCGCTTCAATCTTCTTGGCAAGACCAAAGTCGGTGATCTTCACTTGACCGCCTGCGTCCATAAGAACGTTAGCGGGCTTTAAGTCGCGATGAATCACACCTCGATCGTGTGCATAGGCCATCGCGTCGCATATATCTTTCACGACTGAGGCGGACTCGTGCGGCTCCAATGGACCATCGGCGACCCGGTCCGCCAGGCTCTGCCCTTCGACGTACCCCATCGAAAAATAATGGTGACCATCGTATTCCCCAATTTCGAAGATAGGGACGATTCCTGGATGTTCTAGGTTCGCTGCCGCCTCGGCCTCCGTTCGGAATCTCTGAACTTCTTCCTCACCAGCGAACTGGCCTGAGAGAATCATTTTCAACGCTACGATGCGATTCAAACTCATTTGGCGTGCTTTGAACACCACGCCCATACCGCCGCGTGCGACCTCCTGCAACAGCTCATACTGTCCGAAGTACCGGACCTTCGAGCCGACCGCTCCAGCAGATTTATTTTCAGGGCAGAGCGTTTGATCACAATCGGCACTATCTTCTTTAGATGACTTAGGCGGCAGAGTGACTTCATTCGCACCACGCACCGTATCATGCAACTTCGAAAAGGCTGCATCGACAATGTCTCGAATCGCTCGTTCCGACTCGAACCGTCGACAATATTGGTTGCGATCTAGCTGATCGCCGCGGCGGACTCGGTATGCAAGTTCAATTTGCAGCAACTCGGATAGCAAATCAGAGTGATACTCTTTTGGGAACTCGGCAAGCAGCGACTCGATTGTAACGGGCTCGTTCGTTTTCCAGGCTTCTTCGAAACCATCACAAAGAAGGTCGATCTGTCCACGAATTGATACTTCCTCGTCTCGCATTTTCAAGCCTCACGAATTAAGGATTGCGAAGCACCGAGTGCATGCAAACTTGTCCACTCGACGCAACTCAGTGCGTCCAGGCTGGCTCAGCGCGACCAAGCTGTACGCTCGTCAACTAGGCTTCACGATCGAGTTTATCATTGGTCCAATACGGCTTCAATCGACAGCTGGCTGGGCGAACCGATCAAGGAAGCTAAGAGCCGATTCTATGGCGAACATCGACGATTGTTCACCGGGGACGACGTGCGGCTATTGGGTTGACATTACGAAGTAAATGGAATGTCCAACTGACGATGCGACTTTGACTGTTAATCGCAAGAATAGGCCGCTAGAATGGTCAGCTTGGAGCCGAAGGTTGTTCGCCTATCCTTAGCACTCTTGGAGATACGCTTCATGTCAGTGATCCCGAAAAGATTCAAGTTTGTCTATCTGGTCATCTCAGTGCCAGTGGCACTTGGTGCGATTCAACTGTTTTGGACCGCCTACACCACGAGCTCTGCGCGTCCGGCTCTCATCGGCTGTGGCGCAATGTTTGTCGTATACTTGATGCTGAACGAATGGCGAAGCAATTCGTAGTTTCGCTGGTAACCGCAGACTTTGGCAAACAGTCGGCTCGCTGTCGATGAATTTTTTTGACGGGCCGGGTGCACGCCTTGCCATGCAGCACTAGGAGAAGGGCAGCAATAGCGAGATGCTGAGTGCTCACTCCGCGCCGGCCACTTGTATGCCACTCGATGGAATCATTCCTAAAACGGTAGCCAAAATGAATAGCTCGAAGTCGAACAACAGCAACTCAAGCCCGGTCGACATTGTGAAACGGGCGGCCCCGTTCATGCTTGCGGGGATCATTATTTGCGGTTTCATTGGCTCATTCGTCGCAGGCAGATCGGGACGCAATCTAGGTGGGAGCGTTTCCGCATTGCGGCAGCATTCACTGACCCGATAGCAGTCTTGGATTAACAAAAGAAAACGCTCGAATCGTTCGATCAAGAACTTAAAAAAGCATTAAGGAGTTCATGATGAGTGAATCGAGCGTTGTAAAACAATATCGGAACTACGGAGTCAGTTCAAGCGTGTAAATGCAGAGCTGCAAGTGCTTTTGGATCAGGCGGTTGTAGTCTGGCGTATGTTAGTGGTCGCTTACTGTACTTGCCGACGGCCACGTAAGTATTCAGGTCGCAGCTCCGAGCTTTGGCCGCCATTTTGCTCACGTTAGCCACCGCATCTGCCGGTGGAATCGTCACAGCGCGCGATCCGCCCAATCTAATTCGATAGGGGTAAGCTAAATCAGGCGCCACTCTGTGTTAGCTGAGTGGCGTCTTGTACGTGC
>JAGQPC010000127.1 GCA_020426925.1 Planctomycetales bacterium
TCTTGATCTTCGTTTCCGTTGAGCGTGTCGTCACCGGAACCGCCCCAGATTTGATCGTCGCCCTGGTTGCCGTAGATCGTATCATTGTTTTCGGTTCCGTAGAGTGCATCCGCGCCTGCGCCGCCACGAATGGTGTCGTTTCCAGCGTGGCCGTGAATGGTGTCGTTGCCTGCGTCTGTCGACGTCGTGGACACGTACTCGGTTCCATTGTGCTGGCCGCTATCACCGAGCAAAGTGTCGTTCCCGGTGCTGCCGTGTATGAGGTCGTCGCCGCCGTCACCGATGACAACGTCATCATCTTCGTCACCGTAGAGGAAGTCGTTGTCAGCCCCGCCGAGTATCGTGTCGCTGCCCGCGTTACCATGAATCGTGTCGGATCCGGCGTCACCCATTAGGGAGTCATTGCCAGCATTACCGTCGATGGTATCGTTGCCGTCGCCTCCTTGGATTCGGTCGGAGCCGTCGTCACCGTAGAGAAGATCGTTGCCGGCTTGGCCGTCAATGAAGTCGTCGCCGCTCCCACCGTGGATCGTGTCTGTCCCGTCATTTCCCGAAATTGTATCTGCGCCGCCTTCGCCTCGGAGCACGTCATTTCCGGCTCCGCCTGAAATCTGGTCGTCGCCCTCGTTTCCATTGATGTTGTCATTACCGGAGCCGCCGACCAAAACGTCGAGGCCGTTTCCGCCGGTGATTGTCGCGGCGCCCGAACCGCCATGGAGAACTTGGTCCGAGCCATCGCCGCCGTGAAACTCGATGAGCGCAAATACGCCGTTGTGGATTTGCAGGAAGTCATCGCCGCTGCCGGCATCGGGCGCGTAGATTTTCGCGACTCCGGAATACTGTTTGGTGTAGCCGACGCCGGTGACTTCTACCGTTTCGCTACCTGCGGTTCCGCTGATGTGTCGAACTTCGTAGTTTTCGTTGGTCAGTGAATCGCCTCGGATCGAGGCATTTGGTCCCACGTTCAATCGCAGAACGCCGTTGGACAGCAACGTGGCAATGACCGGAGGAGGCGGTGGAGGAGAGTCTGGCGGGCTGGTGCTTCCCAACGTAAACGATGCAGTTTTACTGACAGTAATCGATGGCGTGCAGACTCGCCACCAAGATCGACCAATACAATAGCCAGGAATTCCAACGCTAACCGTAATCGACATCGTCACTGATTGGCCGCTGAGCGAAATGTTCCCCGTAACGGACGCGAAATCGATACCAAACAGAGTTGCGCTTCCCGAGAAACTTGCGTGAAACCCGGTGCTTGCCACGGTCACCGAGAAGCTGCCGCTTGCTCCAAAGGTACTCGTCCCAACGCTGGCACTGGCCGAACCTGTGATACTGAAGGTTGTGTCCGTCGGGTCGGAAACCTTCGACTTAAACCAACCATGCACGCCAATGTTGACGACGAAGAAATCTAGTGTGATCTTTTGAGACGACGGCACGACGATCTCGAAGTAGCCATTGTTGATCCCAACAGAGATTCCGCCCGAGACGCTGAATCCCATCGCGTTAATGTTGGCATTGGCGATCGACACTAATGCGGTGTTGGGTGAAACTCCGAGCTGAGTAGTCGATCCGGTATTCACCTGGAAGCGTGCCGTGGCAGCTCGGATATCAAACAGCGTGACAGACCCGGTGCCAGCAATGAAGTGCGGCGAGGTTGCAGTAACATCGAACGCAATGTTTCCATCGCTGAAAATCTTTCCGTTACCGGCGATTGCGAGCTGTTGATTGAAGACACCGACGCGCGCATCCAAACCGATCGCAAGGCCAGACGGGTCAATCGTGAATTGAAATTGGCCGCGAATCGCGAACGAGTTGTGCAGCGACAACGTGCCGCCGGCCATGATAATGAACGAGCTTGGCCCCAGCGTTCGCGTAATCGTCGACGAAGTGGATACGCTTCCCGTTTGGTTGTCGATGATGAATTGGTTGACGGTTTGGTTTGTGTTCGTCGTGTTGAACAAGAATTGGAAACCAGCCGACAGGCTGAAACCAGCTACGGAAACGTTGCTCTGCAATACCGCTTGAAGGTTGCCATACAGCCCGGACGAATTCACGGTCAGCTTCCCGTCAACGTCCAGCGTCCCCAACACAGTGATCGTTGACGTCGCATCAACAACCATCTCAAACGACGAACCGACGAGAGCGAGGTCAAACCGGCCATTCATTGCAACGCCGGGCATTGATGCCGTTCCTAGCGAACGCACCATCGCATAGGACGCCGGAGTGGCAGTTGGTGTTACGGAATCCGGAACGACCAGAGTGAATCGTGGCGACGGACTTGCGGCACGCGATTGCAGCGAAGTCAGTTGGTCATGCAGCGCCACCGTGACTACGTTCGTTCCCGTCACGCCGTTTAGGGCAGTTTGATCCGTGGTACTGACGCCGAACGAAGTCAACGCATTGAACGTCGCCGGCAGATCGATCGAGACATCTTGCGACGTGGTGTTGATCAGCAGATGAACACCGCCACTGACATTGAACACACTTCCGAATGGAGAACCACCGCTCGTCGCGGTCACCGACAATTTGCCAGCGAGTCCGGCCGCGTTAATCTGGAGAGCTCCCGCCGCGTTCATCGTACCGATGGTGATCGACGAAGTGCCTACGGACAGTTGACCGCTCGCCGTCATGACCGCTCGACTTGGTTCGACGAGTAGATCGAATGTGCCATTCAGAGAATAACCGGGTAGTGTGGCCGATCCAGCAGCATGCAGCAGAACATAGCTCCAGCCATCGGCGGTTGTGTCAGGCGTTAAACCTGCTGCCGCAGCAGGTGATTCCGGAACGACGAGTCGATATTCAACT
>JAGQPC010000128.1 GCA_020426925.1 Planctomycetales bacterium
GAATCTGCTCGGCTCCCAGCTTATGATCGGCCTCTTCGTCGACCAACGGCGAGATGACATAACCCTGTCTGCCTTCGCGGAGCTTTTTGCGGAAGAACTCCCACCACTGATCACGTTGGTTTTCGCCCGACCAATACGTTTTAACGGGCGACCGTCCCGGCGGAGTGTTCCTTAAAATCGAAACGTCGAGGTCGCCAAACAGAGTCATCGCCACGGTCCGTGGAATCGGCGTGGCGGTCATGACAAGATAATGCGGCGTCGAATCGCCTTGCCGCAACAGTGCTCGCTGACGCACGCCAAATTTGTGCTGTTCATCAATAATGACAAGCCCCAACTGCCTGAAGGAGGCGTCGAGATGCAGCACGGCCTGCGTAGCAACGAGAAAATCGAGGCTCCCGCTTTCGATATCCTCGATCACCTCTTTTCGTTCGGACGCAGTCGTCGAGCCGGACAGCAATCGCAGTTTCACCTGACTGTTTTTCAACAATGCTCCAAAAGTGCGAAAGTGCTGCTGAGCGAGGGCCTCGGTCGGCGCCATCATGACAACTTGATGTTTGTTCGCGATAGCGACAAGCGCAGCGTACGCGGCAACTGCCGTTTTTCCGGTGCCAACGTCGCCTTGAACGAGCCGGTTCATTGGAATAGGTTGTACCAAGTCCTCACAGATCTCTTCGATCGTTTGGTTTTGATCGGGCGTTAGTTCGAACGAGAACAAACGGCGAATGCGGCCATCGATCGTGCTAGAGTTTTGTAGAATCGGAGAAGTACTTCTGGCTCGTAGATTGTGCCTGCGAATCGCAAGTGCGATCTGCATGACGAGCAGTTCTTGATAGACCAAACGATAACGGGCTCGCTCACACGCATCCTTTGAAGAGGGAGCATGCACGTTTTCAAGTGCTTCTTCGATACCGAAAAGGTTGCGTTTTTTGCGAAGCCAATCGGGCAGCGTTTCGGGAACGACGGACGCGTAGGTGTGTACGGCATGGCGAGCAGCTCGCTTGATGTGGTGCTGCTTAATGCCGTCAGTTAACCGGTAGATTGGGATGAGAGGATCTTCGTCCTTTGCGGACACTTCATCCAAAAGCAACAACTTAGGATGCGTCATTTCCCAAGTGAGACCGCAGAGCTTTGGCGATCCTTCCAAAATCACTTGTTGATCTCGGCGAATCCGAGCCAGGATATATGGCTGATTGAACCAAGTCGCTCGCAGATACGAATTGCCTTCGCGAATGAGCACACCAGCAATCGTTTTGCCGCTGGCCAGCGTCCTTTGCTCAATTTCTTCAACGACGCCGACGACTTTCGCCTCGACACCTTCCTCCAGCTCGCTGATCGGAAGCGTTTCGCTGGCGTCCTTGTAATCGCGAGGAAAATAGAAAAGAAGATCGCGGACCGTTCGAATCCCAATCCGCTCGAACGCCTCCGCTCGATCAGGCCCAACGCCTTTGATGTATTGAATTTGCGTTCCCAGCGCGGCCAAATTGTCGCTCGCCGGCTTGTCTCCGCTGGATCGCTTTGATTCCTTTCCTTCCATGTGACTGATTTTAGACACTCCTTACGCCACTATGGAAGCTCCACAGATTTTGGCAGCGAGCGGCCGTGCTTACTGAGCGTCGCTTCGACCTGCTGACGTTCGACCTTTGCTTTCAGGCTCTCAAGCTCGAAGTCGAAGCGAGTTTCGGAACTGTCGGCCGACGATTGACGGATCTCAACCGCAAACGCGTTCTCACCGCGGACGAACAGATTTCCCGGCACCCAAAACAACATCGTCTCGATCGGTTCAACGTTCACGCCAGCCGCAAAATTGGCATGGTCGAACTCCGTCGGCATATTGACTGTGGCGATTTGCTTTCCATTCAAATAGACGACGTCAGCATCGTCAGCTATAACAGTCATGCGGTAGAGCCGTTCTGGGGCCTCCAATGAAACCGATTTCCGAAAGAACGTCGTGGCGTGTTTACGACCCCGTCGCCGCCGTAGCAAACTGTAGTCGCGACGCCGGGCTCTCCATAGCCAAGCGGAGCGGGCCCTTCGCTCCGTTCGGAATCATCGAAACTGCGCGATGTCCAAGCGGATTCTAAGCTGCCGCCTCGATCCCAAAATCGCCAAACGTTTTCGTTCGGCGTAATCGCGTTCGAAAAATAGCGAGCTGGAACTGCCTCTGTTTTTGTCGCGCGAATCTCGTCAACAAACGATGTTTCCAGGCTTATTGCAAGCTGTTCGTAGGAGTCGCCGAGTTCCGTTGCTGCGGCTACCGTCGCCAGATGCTTCCACGACGCGACGAGGTCGGTTCGAGACGTCTCGTTGCTGGGGTTCGAAACGTAGTTCGTGACGGCTCGACTGTTCGGTTCCAAATACTCTCGCCTCGGCTTGCGGATCTGAATCGTGTGTATCCTCTGGATGTGTCATGCCGCCATTTAATGTGCGACGCGTCGGGCGATCTAGTTCAGACCTCGCAACGCGATGGCCTCCTGCGTGTTCAAGTGAGAAGCGTCAAATCGCTATTCGCCCAACCAACACCTACGCGCAATTATCCGAGTGTTCACGCTTGGTCTGATCGTGACGTACAATTTCGCACGTGCTGGATCGGGCGGTATGCGAACCGGTGGTTAACCCGATGCCGCAGGCGAGGCTTCACTTAGCCAGACCGAGCATTTTAACGAGCGGTAATTTAGGCTAACCAAGGTTCATGTCGACCTCTCCATTTTATTGGCTGGCGAAATGCAGCATCACAGTCTTGCCTCCGGCACCGGGGTAAGCGACAAACAAATCAAAATGAGTTTCTCACTAAGAGCATTCGACATGGCCGCACCATTCACAAGACGATTCGCGTACTTGCTAACTGTCTTGATCGGGTTGCTTGTTGTTTTCGAGTTCCCCGCTGACGCGAACGAAACTGAACGAGCGCTCAACTACGTTGTCGACCTGTCCGATGCGAAGAACCATTACGTGACAGTGACGATGTCGACACCGGTCAGCGGTGAACGGACGACTTTGATGATGGCCGTTTGGACGCCGGGTTCTTATCTGGTGCGAGAGTACGCTCGACATCTCGACTCGTTGGTGGTCGTGGACGAAAACAATCAACCACTCGACGTCGAAAAGACTCGCAAAAACCGCTGGCAAGTCAACACCAACGGCGCGTCAGGACTTCGCTTGTCGTACCGACTATACTGCAACGAAATGAGCGTTCGAACGAATTGGGCCGGAGCTGAGTTCGCCGTGCTAAATGGTGCTCCAACGTTTCTCACGATCCCGGATCGCCGCGATCAACCGCACATCGTGGAACTTAAGTTGCCTCGCGGTTGGCAGCGATCGGCGACCAGCCTGGCGCAGTTTGAAAAGCGATCTCAGGTTTACCGAGCCGCTCGCTTCGACGAGCTAGTCGACAGCCCAATCGTCGCTGGCAAGTTGACGGTTTTCCCATTCGATGCGGGTGGAGTGACGCATCAACTGGTGAACATCGGCGATGGCGATTATTGGGACGGCACATCGGCCGCCGTAGACTTAAAACGGATCGTCGAAGCACACCAAGCGTTTTGGGGCGTCACACCCTACAATCGCTATTTGTTTTTAAATGCGATTTGCGAAACTCGCGGCGGACTGGAGCACGATTTTTCAACGTTGATCATGACGAGTCGCTGGAGCTTTCGTGACAAAAAGAAATACCGCGATTGGCTGAGTCTCGCGAGCCACGAATTCTTCCATACGTGGAATGTCCGCCGGTTGAGACCTAAAGCGTTGCACGAATACGACTACGAGAACGAAGTCTACACGTCAAGCCTGTGGATTGCGGAAGGCGTTACGAGCTACTACCAAGACGTGCTGCTATCTCGTGCAGGCTTGATCGACCAAAAGGAATACCTGCGACGACTCAGCGAAAGCATCCGCAGCGTGCAGCAAAATGCTGGACGGATGAAGCAGTCACTAAGTTCCTCTTCGTTTGACACGTGGATCAAATTCTATCGGCCCGATGAAAATGCACTAAACACTCGAATCAGCTACTACCGCAAGGGATGTGTTGCAGCGTTCCTGTTGGATGCGAAGATTCGCAAGTTGTCGGGCGGACACGAAAGTCTCGATGACGTCATGCGGCGGCTCTATCGAGATCACGTGCAGGCAGGCTACGCACCGGATGACTTCAGGCGAATCTGCAGTGAGGTCGCGACGACAAACTTGTCCGATTGGTTTGGCGCCGTCGTCGATTCGACCGACGAACTCAACTACGCCGAAACGTTAGCGCTGTATGGCCTGGAGTTTTGCTCCGAGACAGACGCCAGGCAACCTGCAAAGCCCAACAGCGATTCCACTCCAGATACATCTGCCGATGGTGACAATGCAGAGAATAAAACACCGAAACGATGGCTCGGTTTTGACGGGCTGTCTCCTGTGAGCCGCGTTCATGCTAATTCACCGGCGACGGAGGCTGGAATTCACACAGACGATGAAGTACTGGCAATCGATGGATTTCGAGTGACCAAAGAGACTCTGGAAGAACGACTTCAACAGTTTGATATTGGTGATTCTGTTCAGTTGTTGATTTCACGCCGCGGTAAAATCATTACGAAGGAACTGAAGTTGGCAGAACAGCCAAAGCAGGATTGGTCGCTACGAGTAATGGCCACACCGTCCGATCAACAGCAGACGCATCTCAAGAACTGGTTGGGACCGGTAGCGAACTAGGCCGCTATCCGGTATTTTCGCTCCTTCACCGACGACAATTAGCGAGAAGCGTTTTCGCTCGTCTGCTCGCTCCAAAATCTTTTGACAGACGTTTTCCCATGTCCATCCGATCTGGTGTATTGGTGATAGGGTCGACCAAGCCTTCGAGGCTGCGGCGAAAACCAGTGACGTCCGAACCAAGGCGGTTGGCAAACTTTACGACTCCTCGAATCACAGCAGTCAATCCAGTGCGATCGCCACCCTAAGTTGGAACGCCAATCGGCCATTTGCGTTTCGCATAATTAGCTTTCAACCTAGGGGGACTACTACGCATCCACGGCTATACCGCGATAAATCAATTTGCTTTTCGTTGCCGAGAACTTCGCGGCAAGTTGAGGTATGTCGATTTGGTGTCCGAGGACGATCACGACGTCACCAGGTGAGAGGTTGGTGCCAGGATCAGGATTCAGCATGATTGAGTCATCTTGCCGGCGAATCCCAACAACTAAGAAACCGTGATTGCTTCGCACTCCGACGTTGCTCAACGGCTGATTTGCCAAAGGTGAATTCGCATCGACTTTAAGTTCATCGAAACGCAGGCTGATTTGCTCAAGTTCGTCATTCACATTGCCCTGACTTGTTAGCCGATCCAGCATGTTCTCGGCCGTTGGGCGGATGATCAGCTGGGCGACTTTGGCTGCTCCAATCGCCGTGGGTAAAACGACTCGGTTTGCTCCAGAACCAATCAGCTTTTTTTCGGTGCGGGGATTTTCTCCACGCGCGATGATTGTCAGGTTGCGATTCATCTCACGCGCGGTGATGGTGACAAACACGTTTGTCGCGTCATCAGACAACACTGTGGCGAGCACCGCGGCGCGGCGGATGCCAGCTTGTTCTAGCACGTGTTCTTCCGTGGCGTCTCCGTCAATGACTAGATAGCCCTGTTCCTCGGCGTCTTGTAGCCTGCGTTCGTCGCAGTCAATGACGACAAACGGCTTCGCCGCCGGGTGGAGTTCTCGGGCAAGGATTTTGCCCATGCGGCCGACACCGCAAACAATCGTGTGCCTGTCAAGGCGATCTATTTCCCTGGTAATTCTTCTTGCTCCCAACGCCTTGTTTAGTTCACCGTCAATGACCATCTGCATGAACCCACCAACCGTGTAGATGACCGCGGCGTATCCAGAAATGATTACCAGAATCGTGAGCGCTCGGAGGCCTGCAGACTGCACTGGCTGTACCTCACCATAGCCAACGCCGAAGATCGTAATGATCACCATGTAGATTGAGTCTTCCAACTTCCATCCCGCAGCCATGTAGCCAATGACAGCGATCACGCAAATACCAAAGAACAAACCTGCCCCGGTTAGCATCTTCCGCAGCGGCGTAGAAATTATGGCCTTGCGCGAAGCGGCAGGTTCGTCAAAACGTTGTGTTGTCCCCAACGCTTTTCCTCGTGTATGTTGGCAAATCCTGCGTCGTCCGAATTGGTGGAGAAATGTACGGCGACCAGCTGAGGGGGTGGCCCCGGCTAGTCGCCGCACAACGTGGCGGAACGACGCGGGTCATCAAAAAGATGGGTCTGTAGCTTTGTGTACGTGTGGTCCGTCTGAAGACTCAGCGTTTGAAACTAGCACCTGGATTCAGGCAGCCAGTACCAACGCCGGATGATTATGTTTGCTCCTTATAATCGCGGTTGGAATCGACTACCTCTGCCTTGCACGATTGCATCCTCAAGGCAATTGTCGTGCCACGAGCGAATTGTGCGGAAACAGGCTGCAAATCTCGCAACGCTGCGCGAATCCGTTGCACGGCATGCCTGCGTTTTGGGCGCGTGCCGAAATACAAGTAGCCTGGCGCGATCTGAATCGGGCTAAGGGCCCGTGAAGGCACCCAATTTCCCCAGGCCTCGCTATTAACTGCGCGCCAACCGAGTTCAGTGCCCTGTGTGGCGAAAGCAGCCAAATATGAGCGGTACGCGATCGCGATGCCACGGATGACAGAGACTGAATGTTGTCCGCGATCTCGGTCGCAAATAAATTGAGATCTGCGAATCTGAGCGCCGTTACCTACCTCCGGCCACGTTCATAGTGACGGAATAAAACCCGGTTCTGGCCGTGATGAACAATGTGCGGTTGTCGGCGCCGCCGAAGACGCAGTTTGCTGGACCTTCGGGCGGAGTGATTTTTGCCAGAAGTTCGCCGTTGGGATTCCAAGCCCAAACAGCGCCGGCTCCAGCGCAATAAATGTTGCCGCGCGAGTCAATCGTCATCCCGTCGCCTCCGCCACCACATTCCTTGCCCATGTCGAAAAAGAGTGAACCGTTCGCCAGCGATCCATCGTCGTTGACGCCGTATTGCTTGATGGTCTGTGCACCGTTGTCGACGGCGTACAACGTTTTACGATCGAGCGAAAGTGCGATTCCGTTTGGGCGTACCATGTCGTCGATGACTCGGGTGATTTTTCCTCGCCGAGAAACGTAGTAGACACCTTCGACCTCCAATTCCATGTCGTCACGACTTCCGTAGCGCGGATCGGTGAAGTAGATCGAACCATCCGGTGCCAGGGCCAAGTCATTGGGGGAATTGTAGCGATGTCCCTCGAAGCGATCCGTCAACACGGTAATGGTGCCGTCCAGCTCGGTTCGGGTGACCCGCTTGTCGCCGCCTTCACAGGCGTAAAGCCTGCCCTGCTGGTCGAACACGAGTCCGTTGGCTTTTCCCGAAGGCTGACGGTAGACCTGCAACGAGCCGTCTTTCATTCGCCGCATGATGCGGTTGTTCTCGATGTCGGTGAAAAACACGCTCTCACTTTCCGCGTGCCACGCCGGGCCTTCGGTGAAAGCGACCTTGCCCTCGATCTTGAGATTGGCCGGCCACTCTTGCGCTGTGGCGATGCCGATGGAACCAAAGAGGAGAAAAACAGGAAGCACTGACAGGGATTTCATGATGCGGAGATCATTCATGCGAGCGACTCGATGGCAAGCCACCAGATGCGTTACAGAGCCTTGGGGTAGAGAAACTCGACCAGTTCTCCGACACCGAAATCGACCTCGCCCCAGAACTGGATCGGGAGTTTCAGCCGAGCCACGGCGCAGGTCGGAAACTGATCCAACTCATCGCGCTCGCTCGGACGCGTCATCTGCCAAGCGAGTTCGTGGAAGCCGGGGTTGTGTCCAAAGATCATCGCCGAGCCGAAATCCTCGTCCAAATCACGAAGCACCTGCAGCACCTGGTCGGGTCGCGGAAGGTAAAGGGCCTCTCGGCGCACGATTTCGTCCTCGGGATAGCCGATCTCTTTCGCAATCAGGCACGCGGTTGTGAAAGCGCGATTGGCCGTGCTGGACACGATCACCTCTGGTCGCACCCCTCGCTCGGCGAGCGCTTTTCCCATCGCAGGCGCGTCGCGACTTCCTCGTTGGTTCAGTGGTCGATCGTGATCGTCGAGACTGGCATCGCCCCAGTCGGATTTCGCGTGGCGGATGATGGTGAGTTCTATCATGAGAATCCTTCGAGATAAGCTTTCCGCCTCGCTCTGGCAAGGGCGACGAGTGGGACGCGTCGCCGGAGATTGACGCCTTGAGTGCACCGGCTAGCATGCCGTCACCATGAAATCCCCTCTCCTGAAACTCCTCGCCTGCGCCGCGATGTCTTCTCTTCTGCCCACTCTCGCATCCGCCGCGGAAACCTTCGTGTATTTCGGCGGCTATACCGGGGGAAAATCGGACAGCCAGGGAATCTACGTCTCTCGGTTCGATCTCGAATCCGGCGCGCTATCGGAGCCTCAGCTCGCCGCCGAAGTCAGCAGCCCGTCCTTCGTCGCCATTCATCCCAATCGCGGGAATCTCTACGCCGTTTCCGAGAAACCGGCCACCGGCTCGGCCAAGGAAGGCACCATGACCGCCTATTCCCTCGATCCAGAAACCGGCGCGCTGACGAAACTCAACGAACGCAGCACCGGCGGCGCCGCGCCTTGTCATGTCTCGGTCGCACCTTCGGGAGATGCCATTGTGGTGGCCAATTACACCGGCGGCAGCTGCGCCTCGTTCGGGTTGGCCGACGATGGATCGTTCACCGACGCCGGGAGCTTTCATCAACACGAAGGCTCCAGCATCAATCCCAAGCGCCAGAAAGAACCGCATGCTCACTCGGCCAATTTTTCATGGGACGGCAGGTTCGTCTTCGTCGCTGATCTCGGTACGGACCGGATCGAGACCTACCGGTTTGATGCCGGCACCTCCCAGATGTCGCCGACGGGAGTGACCCGGATCGAACCGGGTTCCGGACCACGGCATTTCGCGTTTCACCCGAATGGAAAATTTGCCTGGGTCATCAACGAGATGGCCCTGACGCTGACCGGGTTTCGCTACGAGAAGGAAAGCGGAACGCTCACCGAAATTCAGACGATTTCGACCGTTCCCGACAACGACCGCAAACAGCCGGGTCTTTCCACCGCCGAGGTCCAGGTTCACCCGTCCGGAAAATTCGTCTACGGCTCGAACCGGGGACACGATACCATCGCCATTTTCCGGCTCGACGAATCGGACGGCCAACTCGCTTTCGTCGAAGTCGAATCCATCCGCGGAAAAACGCCCCGCAACTTCACCATCGATCCCACTGGCCGCTATCTTCTCGCCGCGGGACAGGATTCCGACACGGTCCACGTTTTCGCCATCGATCAAAATACCGGAGCTCTCAGCGATCACGGCAGCGAAATCTCGGTTCCGTCTCCCGTGTGCGTTCGCTTTCTTCCGCTTCCCCGTGACAAAAGGATCTACCTTCGAGTCCCGTAGGCAGGCAGGCTTGAGGAGAAGCTTCTCTGGAGACTGCGCTCCTTCTCCGCCCAAATCGCACCGATCCTCTCTCGCGATCTCCGCTTTTATCACCAAGGCATTTCGCCAGCGACGTTACGGCCATATCCTCTAGAGAATCTAAATTTTATGGTAAACTAGACAATATTTTGGCATTGCCCAAACGCCAACGAATCCAATCGGCGAATGGAATCTCAAGCGATCGCTTTTCCAATAGCCCTTAGAATTCCCAAAATAAATCGTTCAATTATCTTAAATTTTTACTTGTGCAAAACAGGCAAAAATTTTAAAATCCCCGTCATGAATCGCTTGTTCCTTTCCCTGACCGCATTTGCTCTCGCCGGTTCCACCTGTCTTGAGGCAGCGGGTACCGATCCGAATCTCGATTACAACGTGCTTCAGGGCCGCATCGCCTCGCTTGAGGGCAAGGTAAAGATGCTTGAAACCGCTCTCAACGAACTGAGTGCCCAGGTTGCCGCCGAACCGTCGCCGACCCAGAAAGCCGCCCCAGTCGTTCAGGCGACTCCGGCCCCCACTTCGGAAAAGGCCCCCACTTCGGAAAAGGCCGCCCCTTCCGCCGCGCCCGTGCAGCCCAAGCCTTCCGCTCCGGACGTCAAGAAATACACCATTACCGAAGGCGACACGATCAGCGAAATCGCCCGCAAGCTGGAGATTCCCCGCACCGAACTCATGGAGGCCAACAATCTTCGCGAAGGTCAGCAGATCTACATCGGCGATCAGCTCATCGTGCCGCAGCCGAAGCCCGCCGATCCGGCGCCCGCGACCGCCGTTGCGAAAAACGAAACGCCCAAGCCCACTCCCAAAAAGGACGCCACACCGACTCCGGCCACCGGTTCGACCTATGTCGTGAAAAGCGGTGACACCCTCAGCAAGATCGCCCGCGAACACGGCATCACCATCGCGGCTCTGAAAACCGCCAACAACCTCAACAGCGACCTGATCAATCTCGGCCAGAAACTCGCCATTCCCGGCAAGAACGGAGGATCCTCGAAGCCGGATGAAAATTCCGTGGCCGTGAACGGCGACATCAACCAGCTGCTTCGTCCCGAAGAAAACTACGGCGTCTACACTGTTGAGCGCGGCGACACCCTCTACTCCCTGGCTCGCGATTTTTTCACCACCGCCACTGAAATCCAGCGCCTGAACAAGCTCGGAGACAGCACGACTCTCCGCCTCGGTCAGGATCTCGTGGTTCCGACATCGCAATACGAGAAACACCACAATCTGGCCAAGAACGGCTGATTGAACGGTTCCGAAAAAAATTTGTCTCAGATAACGTCTCCCGAGGTTGTTGAGACATCGTTGAGTGGTCAAAGGAGAGCCCGGTTCGTTCGCGAGCCGGGCTTTTCCTTTTTCTGCTTTTGTGGCACGGTCCCCTTGCCCGGCGTCTCGGGCCTCTTGTCCATGATCCCCCGTTTTCTTCCCTCCCTCCTCGCCGTATCCGGCGTATTTCTCATTTCCCTCGCAAGTCTTGTCGCTGCGGACCCGCCCTCCGTCGATCGTGAGGCCCTTCAGGTCGCCATTTCCGAGGAGAACTATGATCAGGTGATCAGCCTGACAGACAAACTTCCCGAAGATTCTCCCCT
>JAGQPC010000129.1 GCA_020426925.1 Planctomycetales bacterium
GGTGCATTGACACCTGGATTGGGCGGTCCATGATGGATCCGGAGGAGGTAACGATCGCCGAGCATCTTTCGGCAGCAGGATACTCGACTGGAATCTTTGGCAAGTGGCATCTAGGAGATTGCTATCCGATGCGGCCGATGGACCAAGGTTTCCAGGAATCGCTGGTTCTCAACGGTGGCGGATTGGCTCAGCCTTCCGAGCCGCGTGAAAACAACGCCCGGTACACTGATCCGATTCTGTTTCGGAATGGGCAGCAAGAACAGACCAAAGGTTACTGCGCCGACGTCTATTTCCGCGAGGCGATCAACTTTATCGGCGACAGTGTTTCGACGCAAAGGCCGTTCTTTGTATACATTCCGTCGAATACACCTCATGGTCCATTTCACGATGTGCCGGAAGACTTGAGGAAACAATACGCGGCCGAACCAGACAAGCTCGCGTCGATTGCGAAAGAACCGGTGAACGACGGAGTCATCGATCGACTGGCTCGCATCGGAGCAATGGTAACCAACGTCGATCACAATGTTGGGCGGCTGCTGGACGCGCTGGACGATCTCAAAATCGCAGACAACACGATCGTCATTTACCTAGTGGACAACGGTCCGAATTCATGGCGTTACGTCGGCAATCGGCGAGGCATGAAAACAGGTGTCAATGAAGGTGGCGTGCGTTCGCCGTTCTGGATCCGCTGGCCGAATCGATTGAAGGCGGGAACGGTCAGCGAAAAACTCTCGGCCCACATTGATGTGTTGCCAACGATCGCTGCAGCGTGCAATGTTGATATTTCGAATGGGCCAAAGATCGACGGGCGAAACTTGTTGCCGCTACTTGATGGTTCCAAGAACATCGATTGGCCGGAAAGGACGATTGCCATTCAAACGCATCGTGGCGACGTGCCGACTCGGTACCATCATTTCATGATTCGCGATTCACGTTGGAAGCTTCTGCACGCGAGCGGCTTTGGCAACGAACGTTTTTCTGGTGAGCCAACGTTTGAACTGTTTGACGTTTTGGATGACCCGACAGAATCGAAAAATGTAATTGCGTCTCATCCCGATGAGTTTAGCCGTTTGCGTGATGCCTATGACAAATGGTTCGATGATGTTTCGTCGACTCGACCAGACAATTACGCGCCGCCTCGAATCCATTTGGGCCACGACGGGATCGACTCGACGATGTTGACTCGGCAAGATTGGCGAGCTCCTTCGTGGAGTGACAAACATATCGGTCACTGGGAAGTTCACGTCGAAAAAGAGCTTGCCGCTGATGTGCGAGTTTTGATCACTCCAGTAGATCGAGCCGAAGAGGTCGCTTTGGCGATTGGTGATCAAGTTGTCCGCGGTGAAAGCTCGCCAAACGACGATGAAGTCTTGCTAAAGGGTGTTAGAATGTTGGCGGGAGATGCGCGGATTCGCGTGACGTTGTCGAGCAACGGCATGCAGCGAGGCCCACACCAAGTTATTGTTGAAAATGTTAAGTGACGTGCTTGTGCCAGGACCTGCCGTGTCGATCGCCAACGAATTAATATGGATTTCCGAATTTGCAAGATGAATATCAAATTACAAATTGTGTCGGTTGTTTGCGGCGTGCTCCTGATTTCTGTTGCGTCCGCGCAGGACGCCGATTTGTCGATTCCCGACGAGGATCGTTCGGGTCTGCAAAATGAACTCGCACACTTGACTTCGCGACTTGCGGCTCACGCGGGTGAGCAGCACATTGCTGACGCGGCGGTCTGCCAAAAAGCGGTTGAATGGATTCTTCGCCATGACGAGTTTTATTCAAAGAGCTACGTGAGTCAGACGCTATCGGCGATCGAACTTGGCAATCGCCGCCTCGAATCGTTGAGGCGAGGAGACGCTCCTTGGGTGCATCAAATCGGGATGACGGTGCGAGGTTATCGTTCCGACGTCGACGATTCTATTCAGCCGTATGCTGTGACTTTGCCTGTGGGCTATCAGCAAAACTCGGATCGCAAATGGCCGCTCCATGTCGTTCTGCACGGTCGCGCGGGGCGGATGAATGAAGTTAATTTCATCCACAAGTACAACGACATACCTGTCAGTGAAGAAAACACGGGCTGGATACAGCTGGACGTTTTTGGCCGGACTAACAACGCCTATCGATGGAGTGGCGAAACTGACGTTTTTGAAGCACTCGCTCAAGTGATTGATCTCTATGAAATCGATGAAGAGCGAATTGTGCTGCGAGGATTTTCGATGGGCGGCGCAGGTGCATGGCATTTGGGTATGCATTTTCCTGGCAAGTGGTGTTCTGTCGGTCCCGGAGCTGGCTTTGTCGATTTCTACGAATATCAAAAGCAGACTCAAATGTTGCCGGCTCATCAACATGCGACGTTGGGAATCTACGATTCGATCGACTATGCGCTGAACGCATTCAATGTTCCCACTTGCACATACGGCGGCGAAATCGATCCTCAGTTGGCGGCCGGAAAGTCGATGTATGAAAAAGCAAAGCTGCTCGGAGTTCCCGTCGAACTGATTGTCGGTCCGGGTATGGGGCACAAGTTTGATTCGGAAAGTCGGAAGACGTTTTTTTTTTTCCACCGAAAGGCAATGGATCGAGGGCGAACTAGCGGTGAATCGCGAAAGGAGATTCGCTTTACAACGCGAACGCTGCGCTACAATCGGTGCGACTGGATTGCGGTCCTTGAGCAAGAGCAGGTTTACGCTCCGTCGACCGTCAGCGCAAAACAAGATGACGACGCAGTCACAATCGATACGGAAAATGTTGCCGCATTGTCGCTGCACGTGCCGTTCAATGAACGAAAGCTGATTGTCGATGGTCAGTCAGTCACTGCGACTGGTGGAGGCGAATTGATCATTCAGCGTCGTGGGAACGCTTGGACGCAGGTTGACGGCAAGTCGTTTCGTGAAAATCGCGACCTGCGCAAACGCCACGGACTTCAAGGGCCGATTGATGACGCGTTTGTCGATCGGTTTGTTTGCGTCAACGGGCACGGCAGTCCATGGTCGAAGACGCAACAGCACTATTCGGAATTTGTGTTGCGACGATTCTCCAAGGAATACAGCAAGTGGTTGCGGGCTAAACTGCCAATTCACACAAGTGATGAACACGTGTCGATGAGTAAACTTGTCGCGCAGAACCCTGCTAGCAACGTCGTTCTCTTCGGTGACCCTGGCTCGAACCAAACGATTGCTGACGTGTTAGACAAACTGCCGATCAAGTGGACTAAGGAGTCAATCGTGGTCGATGGAAAGCAGTATTCAACTCGAGACCATGCGTTATCGATGGTTTTCCCGAATCCGAACAACCCACGTCGGTACGTCGTTATCAATTCCGGGCACACGATCCATGATGCCGATTTTCAGGCCTCGAATGCATGGTTGTTTCCGCGGCTGGGTGATATCGCGATTCAAAAAGTCACGCCTGATGGCGACAGTGAGTTCAAAGAAGAGACCGTTTGGGCTGCGAATTTCGATTCAAACTGGGCACTGCAGCCAAATAATTGACAGTCTCCGCAGTGTCTACGTTTGCTCGAAAAATCTATTGATGCATTGCTGTCACTGATTGCAGCATTTCTTGCAACTGAGGTTTCGCTGCCTACAGCTTTCGACTAATCTCCGCCCGCCTATGCAAGCTAGGGACCTTCAAGTCTGGCGGCTAAGACTTCGATCGGTCTAGAACGCGTGGTGAAGTGAAGCGTACGTAGGCGCTCCATTACCAAGACGGAAGCGTAACATGTCACAAGCGATGAAACGTATCGTGATCGTGCTGGCCACGGTCGGTATGCAGATATCCCCGCTTACTTCGTTCTCGCAAGAAACGAGTAACCGCACAACGTCAAGCGGGCAGCGATCTCAGAAGATCGCCGGAAAAACCGTACACGTGTTTGACGTTCGGATGAATGAAAGCAATCAGTTGGTTGGAGCCGTGGTCAATGCAGCTGGCAAACCAGTCGTAAAGACGCCAATCGATATTCGCTTGGCAAAAGCAAAACGGGACACAGCCGATCGATCGAGGTCTTCGGTGGAAACAGACGAACACGGCGTGTTTCGAACTCAATTGCCAAACGGTGGACTCTACCAGGTTACCACGAACAGCGGCGTAACGCTTGTTCGTGTTTGGACGAAGAAAGCGGCGCCGCCTGTCGCCAAAGACAGCATTCTGATCGTGGAAGGTGGTGACAAGATCGCGCGAGGCCAGCGTCCGATCGGATCTTTGTTTCAAGTTGAAGATCCAGTGCTGCTCACCACCATCGTTGTTGCTGCAGTCGCGATCCCGGTTGCGGTGCACAATTCTCGCGATGATTCCAAGTCGGGAAGCTGAACTGGCAGCAGTATTCGGAGTTTGAATGGCGGGTTACTCCGGTCCTCAAGAGACGAGTGGTTTTGTGATCGGTGTCAGTCGTGTATCTCGGCAGTTTTTCTCGGCCAGCATTTTGTTGATAACGCTGTGTGCCGGATGCCGGAGTGCAGCCGACTTTCAGGCCGCTTCGTTGCCAGATCAGTATCGCGCTCAACTGGTTGAGAACATCGACGACGTCGACTTGACGCAGTTGGCCAGTCGTTCGATCGCGACTAACACGATTTACCCGGGCGACGTTCTCGATGTCACGATTGCGAGTGGCCTCGAGACAGCTGCTCCAGCTGCGCTGCCGATGCGAGTCAATTCAGCAGGGCAGGTAATCGTTCCACTTGTCGGTGCGGTTAACGTCGCTGGATTTACGCTGACAGAAGCGGAACGCGAGATCGCGGTTCAGAGTATCCACCGTGGCATCTACAAAAATCCGCACGTCACCGCCGTGATGCGAGAACGGAGCAAAATCAACGTTCGCGTGGTTGGAGCCGTGATGAATCCCGGAGTTTACGAGCTTCCCGCCGTCGGGTCAGACGTATTGTCTGCGATGGTTGCCGCGGGTGGTCCAAGCGAATTGGCTGGCTCAGTCGTCGAAGTTCGGCATCCAAACGGAGTGGAGAACGCTGCAATGAACCGAGGCACAGAATCGGCGGTTCAGCTTGCGTCGTTTTCTGTGCCTGACCGTCCCGAACGACTTTCTCGCATCGAACTAGCGAACATTCAGCAGGCGTCCAAACAGGAGCTTGTTGTCGAGGACGGAACGATCGTGATGGTGATGCCCAAAGCACCGCAAGCCATTACCGTCATTGGCAATGTGCGCCGAGCTGGTAGTTACGAAATTCCTCCGGGTCAGCAGGTTCGAGTTCTTGATGCGATCGCGATGGCAGGTGACCGCACGATTTCTGTCGCGGACAAAGTCCGAGTCATCCGACGCGTGGAAGAGCAAAATGATCCCATCGTGATCGACGTTTCGATTCGCAAAGCAAAAGTTGATGGCGACGAAAACTTGCTGATCACGCCGGGAGACATCGTGAGCGTCGAGGACACAGCGACGACGATGATAACACAGACAGTTCGCAGCTTTTTGCGTTTCGGTTTCACCAGCGCTGTGCCCGGTTTGTAGAGTTTGTCACTTAACAGCTTCAAGCGAATATGAACGTTCCCCGGCCTCCTGAATTTCCGCCGCTGCCGAGTTTTCTTTCGGACGATTCCAAAGCCGGATCGGAAAAAGCGTCTCGAGACCAAATCGTTCGCGCGACGCTTCGTTGGTTGCACTTAGCGATTGAGCACTGGTACATCATCGCGATCTCCATGGCCGCTTGCTATCTGTTGGCCGCGTTTTACTATCTGGCAGCGCCGCGAGTCTACCAAGCTCGAGCAGAAATCTTGGTTCAGCAGGCAGGATCACTGCTTCAGCAGAGTTCGCTCGCTGATGAAACGGCGCCATTGGGAACGCTAAACGACTACGTGCGAATCCTCCGAAGCGGTGTCGTTGTAGAGGGAGCGACTCAACGCATCGCGGAGCTGTCTCGTGAATTGCGAGTCGATTTTGCGGACATTCCTCGAACATCGTGGGCGTCGACTCTGCGAGAAAACCTGGCTGCGACGCCACTGAAGCAAACGAACGTGATCGAGATGACGTATCGGTCCAAGTCTCCTGCGTCGGCTCAGGCTGTTGTTAACGCGATGCTCGATTCTTATTTGGTCTTTATGGAGCAGTATCATAAGAACGGCGCTGAACTGCGCGTTCAGCTGCTTCAAAAAGAGAGGAGCCAATACGCTGAGCTCCTTGCCGAAAAGGAAAGAGAACTCGTAGCCGCCCACGTCCGCTTGGGCGATATCGGAATTCGTGAAGGCGAAACGATCATTCACCCGCTGGTTCAGCGTACCGCTCAGCTGAACGAAGCCTATGTTGCTGCTCAAAAAGATCGGCTGAAGTGGCAATCGATCAAGACAGCCCTCGAAGCGGCCATCGTCAATGGCGAAGATCTGCGACAGCACTTTGGCCAGATCGATCCGACGGTTAGTCGAGACCTTGCGCTGGGTACGTTAGGGATGTCGGCGCACGATCGCGGAGTTGTGACTGAACTGGAACGACGACTCGTGACGGACCGAACTGATTTGGCCCACCTTCAGCAGTACCTTGGCGATCGACATCCACAGGTTGTCCATTTGAACCAGACTATCGAAAAGACAGAAGTCTATTTGGCTAACCATGTGCAGTCGGTCAATGCACCGTCGAGTCAGACTTCACGATCAAACTTGGCAAACCTGCTTCGAAGTCGGGTCCAGCAGGAATTACGCACCGCTACAGAGCAAGAGCGTCAGTTGTTGGCTGAATACGAATTGATGAAACGCGAGGCAACGCGACTGCAAAGCGACATCAAGACTTTGGAGATCGTTGAAGCCGAAGTCGAACGCTTGCGAAGTCTCAATCAGACGTTGACGTCAAATATCGAAGGAATCGACATCAATCAGAACCGTTCGGAAATTCGTGTCGAAGTGCTCGATGTTCCCGCGGCTAGTGACGCACATGTGTCACCCGATCTAATCGTGACGGCCATGCTGAGCACGCTGTTCGGATTGGTGTTTGGCGCGGGGACACTGTATGTTCGCGATGTGTTGAACGATCGATTCGAGACGATAGAAGAGCTAAAAGAACAGCTTGGGACAAGCGTCTTGGCAACGATTCGGCAGTTGCCTCAGTTTGCGGGAAGTGGTTTGGAATCGCTGCAAGTTCATATGGAGCCGAGTAGCGTCGAGAGCGAGGCGTTTCGCACTCTTCGCACGACGATTGCGTTTGCCGATCGCGACCTGCGATGTCTTGCCGTTTCCAGTCCGGAGCCCGGCGATGGAAAAACGACCGTCTGCGCGAACCTTGCTCTTTCGTACTCGCAAGCTGGACGTCGCACATTGATTATTGATGCGGACGTTCGCAAGCCCGGGATGACTCGGCTATTCGACATGCGCCCAGAACAAGGGCTTACCGATTTGCTGCAAGCGTCGGGGACTGTGCCAGAATTAGCGGCGCGTCTGGTGCGATCAACGGGCAATGACAATCTCCATTTATTGCCCAGTGGTCCTCGACCGTTCGATCCAACGGGTATTTTATCCAGCCACCGATTCGCTGAACTGATTGGTTGGGCCGTGTCCAACTACGACCAAGTGCTCGTCGATTGCTCACCCGCGTTAGTAGCGAGTGATGCGGCGATTGTCGGACGCATTGCAGACGGGCTGATGCTGGTCGTGCAACCGGACAAAAATCATAGACGCACCGTCATCCGGGCATTTGACCAGCTGCAAATCGACGAGCTGGATGTTATCGGAGTTGTGATCAATAACGTGCAGCCCGAGCAGCACCGAGGCATGTTGGGCTCTGGTTACGGATACGGATATGGAACGTACGCATACGGTGAATCGGATTCGGACACTCCGTTGCGAGAAGCCGCATGAAACAGCCATCGTCTTCAACTGCTGAGCGATTCATAGAAGCAGGGATCTTGTGCGTTCTTTTTCTGTGCCCACTATTCCTGGGTGGCCGGCATCCGCTGGGACGTCTTGTGTTCGTTGGAGCTGTTTTCGCGACGGCCGTGATTTGGGCGGTGCAAAAGGCGATGCAGTGCGATGCCAAATTGTCAATCACGAAGTTATCGGCGATCCCGTATTTAGGTGTCGCGCTTGTTTTGTTGCAAGCAGTGACGCTGCCGAGCGGTTTGTTGGCTTGGCTATCTCCGAACGTCAGTAATTTGCTGCCCAGCATCGCATGGCGAAGTGTGTCTCTGTCGCCAGCGGAAACCCGAATTGGGTTTGCGGTTCTGTTGGCTTACGTTGCATTTTGGACGGTGCTGTTTGATTGGGCATCGTCTGATGTTCGCCGGGAGAAACTCATTCGCTGGGTCGCTGGCAGCGGCGTCTTCATGGCGTCGCTCGCATTGCTGCAATACCTGTTGCCCAATGGTCGTTATTTGTGGGTTCATGCTCATCCATTTCGCGAACCGACGGGTGCGGCAACCGGAGCGTTTGAAAATCCAAACCACTTCGCTCATTTTGTAACGCTCGGCTTAGGTCCGCTTTTGTGGGTTGCGTGGAAGCAGATTGTATCGCCTACTGACCGGTTCGCTCAGCTGCGTTTGTTCAAACGCTCGAAAACGGACGAGCGAACAAAGCTACGTGCAAAGCAACAAATACGCTCTGTTATCAACGCTGCGATCGGACTGTCGCTAGCAATTTCTCTCGTCACGATTTTTCTAAGTTACTCACGCGGCGGATTAGTTGTTGCGTTATTGGCAATCGCCGTGTTGAGTGTGACGGGGTTGTACGTGAGGATTCTTGACCGAAGGTGCCTGCTCGGAGGTATTGCGGCGACGGCCGTGTGCACTTTGGTTTTGCTACTGCACGGAATGGATAAGGTCGGCCGTGAGATCGGGTCGCTGAACGCCGCTCGGACCGGCAACGACGTATCGCTCGCAAGTCGTCAAGAACTGTGGGCAACCGTGTGGCGCGGCACAACCAGTTTCCCGCGACTTGGTGTTGGGGCGGGCGCACATCGAGACGTATACCCCGCGTTTCTCGACCGGCCTCAAGCGGTCACCTTCACACACGCCGAAAGTTCGTATTTGCAAGTGCTGTTTGAAGCAGGTTGGCCAGGATTCGTATTGGTCATCGCGTCTGTTTTCGTGCTGGCCCAGTTGGCCATTCGATTTGCAAAGTCCGCTCGTTCCAATGCGACCGCCAACGCCGACGACAAGGTCCATTTGATGATGACGATGGCCGCAATCGCCGGAGTCTGCGTGGCGTTGGTGCACGCCGTGTTCGATTTTGTGTGGCACATCCCGGCCTGTATGTCGCTCGCAATTGTTCTTGTTGTGGTTTTCGTTCGAGGAGCCTCACGCCAAGAATCCATAACTCGAGTTTCGCTTCAACGTTCGGCTTGGATCGTGCTTGTGTGTGTTTTGTCGGTCGTCGGAATTGGCAACGTGAAGACCTTGTACGGTCCCGCGATGGCGTCAAGGCATTGGGATGACTATCTGACGGTTTCGCTTGCACAAAATCAGAAGTACCGCCCGATCACTAGATACGGCCGACAGCGCACGGCGGCTGAACTTGTCACCGCCGATTCTCCATCGCTCAGTGAGAAGATGATCGATTCGCTGCAGCAAGTGATTCGCTACGATCCGAGGAATGGACGAGCTCACAGTCGGCTCGCATCGCTGACGCTGGAAATGTTTGACCACAAGCAAACGCGGTTGCCAGACGGGATGGGGCTGGCATCGATCCGCGACGCGGCTTACGCATCTGAGTTTCATTCGGCGGCGGAACTCCACGCTTGGTTAGATCGAGCGGTGGGCAAGGACAAGGAGCTGTTGGACGTTGCTCTTCGCCATGCGAAACGTTCGATCGAATTGTGTCCCATGGAAGCAAGTTCCTATCTCTACCTTGCTGACCTCGCTTTTATGCAGCACCGGTCTCCTGAGATGCGAACGCGACAACTGCAACAAGCAGCTCGCCTGCGTCAAGTCGATGGGACGGTTCTGATGGCAATGGGGCAAGAGTACGCGGTTCGTGGAAACGCAGCAGCGGCATTTGCTCAATGGAGAAACGCATTTCATCTAAGTTCGGGCAATCGAAAGCGTGTGATTGAAACGCTGAGCAACCACGTTCCGGTCGACATGATGTTGGCTCAGCTTCAGCCCGACATTGCCGCGGCGCAGAAGATGTTCGCGCACTATCGAGCGGACAAGAACAAGCTGGCGATGGAGCAGACTGCGGCGTATTTGCACGATTTCGCTTCGCAGCCAAACATGGACCTTGAGTTTCGGGCGTCGCTTGAAATAGCTGATGCATTGTCATTAGTCAAAGATTTCGACCATGCGATGTGGCATCTGCAATCTGCGCGAAAAAAGAATCCGCACGACTACGGGTTGCGGTTGAGGATGGCTCAACTACAGCTGAAACTGAAGCAGTTTTCCGAGGCCGAAGAAAACTTGCGATGGTGCAAACGCCGTCGGTCCGACGATCAACGAGTTGACAAAATGTTGCAAGAAACCAACAGCCGGCTGTAGCTGTGTCTTTTTGAACGCGCGCGTTGCGATTGCTCACATGGCGAGAAGGCCGCTTCGCCGTCAGCAGATTGAGTGCATAACATTTTGCAACGGATTAACGATCCAGGCGCCAAAATCGTTCTTGATCGCTGGCCAGCTGTCACTCGTCCGCCATTGCCTTAACGGCAATCTATATTTCGGCAGATTCGCCGAGCGGCACCCAAGAATTGTTTCTCAGTAATCATGCTGGGAAGACTTGGTCTTCGGCTGAATCTACAAGCAACGCTCAAATTTGAAGTGTTTTTCGTTGACTGCATTCGCAGGGAACGCACTCGAGCCAGTTTGTCTTGTTTTATTGGGCCGCTTCACTGAGACTTTGCATCTTT
>JAGQPC010000130.1:0-5861 GCA_020426925.1 Planctomycetales bacterium
GTTCTTTCTGATGATCGGCCAATTCCGCAAAGCCGGGCGGATCGAAAATCGCTACTCGCCAGGAATCGCAGCAAAGCTTGGCGTCAACCGAATGCAGCCACGCGCGTAGAACACAAATGCGATGTCTTTCGCAGTTCAGCTGTCGTCCGAGCGTCTGGAACTTCGGCCACTAGATCCAGGCGATGCCGCAGCTTTGGCCGCCTATCGAACGCTTCCAGAAGTTGTTCGGTATCAATCGTGGTGAGCTTTGGGCTCGCCGATGCTTGCACTCTTATCGACGAACAGCAAGCGACGAAGTTCACCACGCCGGGAAGCTGGTTTCAGCTGGCGATTGTGGATCGAGCCACCAAAACTCTGGTGGGCGATTGCGGGATTCACTTCCTTGCTGACAATCCTGCCCACTGTGAACTCGGTACCACGATACATCCCTGCATGCACCGCAGCGGCTTCGCGTCAGAAGCATTGACTTGCGTGCTGGAAGCTCTATTCGAACGATTCCAAATAGAACGAGTTCGTGCGATTGTTGATGCGAGAAACGAAGCGGCTGTGCGACTGTTTCGGCGCCTCCATTTTCGCGTATCCAACGTAGCACACGCTGTTTGGTTCAAGGGTGAGCGTGTAACCGAATTTACTTTTGTAATTTTGCCTGACGAATGGCAACTGCAGAAGCAAGATTCTGAAAAAGGTTGATCAGCGAACGCTGACGCTCTACGATGCAATTGACCTGCATGCGAAACGCAAGCATTCCGTTGTCACCGAATCAGCTGAGACCGGTTTAGATGCACTCGGAATCCGATAGCCCGATTAATCCGTACGCTCCGCCGACGGAAGCTGCGGACGGAATTGTTGTCAAACCAGACAGCGGTGGTGCTGGGCTGAAGCGGCTGTGTATCGCTCAAATGATCATTATCATCTTGGCGTTGCTGGCTCAGATGTGGGAAATCGAAACGATCGTGATTTCGGGATTTGTGTTCTCGCTAATTGGGCTTTCGATCACCATCGTCGCTTATCGTCGATCGCGTCCGTACGCAGTGATTGCTGGCGGCTCGGCGGTCGGTTACGCACTTCTGTTGATCGTCGTGATTAACCTCAATAAATGGTCGCCGGCTGATGCTGAATATCCCGTGCGAATAATGAGTTCCCTGTATTCGGCTGCATTTGTGCCGCTACTTGCATACTGTGCTCGGGGCACGCCATCGCCGTCTCTCGATCGCTAATCGATTAAATCGTCGAGTCCGTAGAACTTGAGAGCGTTTTTGTACAGCAGTTTTTCGAGGCACGTTATTCCGCGTGGACGGTAGTAATCGATGACAACTTTTTTGAAATCGCCGTACGACCCGCCGCGCATTGTCACTGGCCAATTGCTCCCGTAGACAAGACGATCTTCGCCAAATTCGTTCGTGAGTACGTCAAGCGTAGGCTTGTAGAAGGCGACGTCGGTTGGCGATGGAGACCGGTGCGACTGCTGGAAAAGTCCGGAGATCTTGCAGTAGACGTTTGGATGGGCGGCTGCTTTCTTCACGCCCTTTTGCCAATCGGGATCTACAGGCTTGCCGTCAACATTAGATCCTGCCACATGGTTTATCAGAATCTTCAACTTAGGTAGACGTTCAGCGATCATCGCAACGTCGTCAAGGCTGAAGTTGAACATCAGCACATCCAACGTCTGATCCATGTCAGACAATAGCTTCAAATCGCGCCATACGTCGTCGTTGAAGAATTGCTCGCCTCGAGGACGCTCGCGAAGTCGTATGCCGACATAACGTTTGTCTTTCGAAAGTTCCTTAAGGTGTTTTGCGAAATCTGGCGTCCCGACTTCGAGGCTGCCGACCAATCCTTTGTATTTCTTGGGATCGTGAGCGACCAAGTCCAACACCCACTTGTTGTCTGGAATCCACTCGCTTGCCTCCACAATCACAGTCGCCGTAATCCCGTTCTGCTTGGCAATCGCGTCAAAGTCTTTCGGAAGGACTGGTCGGTACAGCACCTTGTCGGATTCCGGTGGCCACGGAACGCCTTCCGGTCGACCGGTATCGTAAAGGTGGATGTGAGTATCGATTACCGGAATCTTATCAACCTCGTCCGCCGCAGAACTAGAAGCGCCGGATGCAAGAAGTGCAATAGCTAGACTAATCGGGACAATCCGTGGCATTGTTCTTGTTCCTTCGATTCGAAGTGTGGATGGCGAGTCATCGGAGGGCTGTATTATGACTGTCGTCAGCCGCTGGCGCAACATGTCGATTGTCCATTTGGGATAGGATTGTGCGGATTGCCGCGATTCTCTGAACAGAAGCGTATAGCTCGCTTCATCGTTTTGCGGTGTCAGCGCCTCGCGCATAACGGGTTTCCGACATCGACTACGGTAAACATTCGAAGTGGGGATTCGTGAGCTATTCTTTCGGTGGCCGACCCGGAAAGGCAAGCTGCTCATTAATCTAATCGGTAAAGTTCTGATGTATTGTCGTCGCCGACAAAACGAAAAGCGTGATGGACTTGCAGCGGTAGAGTTCGCAATCCTCACTCCACTACTGTTCCTGATCATTGCAGGAACGATGGAGATTTGCTCGGCGTTGTTCTTGCAGGAAGCTCTAACTGTTTGTGCCTACGAAGGTGCGAGGACTGGCGCTCAGCGCAAGGCGACGCAGGCTCAGGTAATCGCACGGGTCCAGGAAGTGCTGACCGAACGAGGGATCGTGGGCGGTGATGTCCAAGTCGATCCGGCTCCGGAAGCAGCTGTCATGTTCCAACCGATTACTGTCACGGTTACTGCGCCGACTACTGGCAACACGATACTGCCACTGCGCGGCTGGTACTCTTGGATGGGAAGCCTGGAGTTTGACGCAGAAGTAGTGATGGTAAAAGAGTTCTCAGACGTTGTGGCACCGTAGCACGCGCTCTCGATGAACCAGTTTTTCCTGAAACCAAAAGCAATGAAACAACTTCCCCCGCGAGTGAGGCGACGTCGAAGGAGTGAGCGGCGAGGTGCGCAACTCGTCGAGTTCGCAATTGTTTCGATGGTCATGTTCCCGCTGATCTTCGCGGCATTGGAATTTGTAAGAGTCGGCATGTTGGAGAGCATGGCCGAAAACGCAGCCTACGAGGCGGCGCGACACATCATGGTGGCAGGATCGACGAAAGCAGACGCGATCGCCAGAGCAAATGAAGTGATGGGGCGCATCGGCGCTCGTGGTGTTCTAATTGAGGTTGAAGCCAAGGATAAGGACGGTGTGTTCCAAAGTGAGATTGATGACAGCACTGCAAGGATTCGCGTGTACGTAGAAGTTCCGCTGAACAAGAATAGCTTCGCACTCGCTCACTTCACTGGCAATAAAACCCTGTCGGCGACGTCTACCATGCGGTTTGAAAGTTACGACGGTTACTACGACGGAGGCGGCTAAGCAGTCCTCTGCATTCGACATTCGATATTGGTTGAGTTGGCACTTTGATTTTGCATCTTGTACGAGGAAAAACGACGATGACCCGAAGACTTTATGAAAAGCGGCGAGGAAATGTGATTGCGCTGTTCGCGATCCTTTTGCCCGTTGTGCTGCTTTTGTGCGGTGTGGCCATCAATATCGCCTATATGCAGCTTACGCATACTGAGATGCAAATAGCAGTCGACGCGGCCGCTCGCGCTGGAGGACGGGCGTTCAGCGAATTTCAAGACGTCGACATGGCCAAGCAGATGGCTTTCGATACGGCGCCACTAAACATGGTTGCTGGTGCACCGTTGCGGATCGATCAATCAGATAGCGGGGATGACATCCAATTCGGACAGTCTCAACGTTCTAACAATGGTTATGGCCGGTACGAGTTTCAGGTCAAAAACACCAATGCGGTTCGCAACAAAACGGAACTCGCAACGGCAATCCGCATCAGCGCGAAACGTGATGCGAATAATCCTGAAGGACCTGTAGACTTATTCTTTGCTGGCTTGCCATTATTCAATGGAACGCGAGCATTCACGAAATTCGAGCCTGCAGCGACAGCTGTTTCCTCCCAGGTCGACCGAGACATCGCTTTGACTTTGGATCGATCGGGATCTATGGCAGAAAGCGTCATTGACTTCGATGGCCAGATGCAAGATCTGAAGGACAACTACAGCACTACCGAATGGGCTTACGTTTATAAGTGGGGCCGCTGGCGTTGGGTTCAGCAAACGGTTTGGAGCAATGCACAGGCCGAAGCCGACTACAACGCATTGTCTGCACAAGCCAATACTTATTGGGACCAGTACTACGATTGGTACTACGGCTGGGGCGACGCTCCTGATGCGTCACGCTGGAAGGCATTGGACTTTGCAGTCAATGAATTCCTGGATGTCTTGGAAGGGACCGACCAAGAAGAACTTGTTTCGGTCGCATCGTTCAGCAGCTCTGCTACGCTCGACTTGCAACTAGAAAGCAACTACAACAACATTCGGACTTGGATTGAGAATACGTCTCCTGGCGGCGCGACCGCAATCGGTCAGGGACTGCAAGAAGCGCTGCCGTCGCTCTTTTCGGCGTTCGGGCGACCTTACGCTGCGAAGACGATTGTGGTCCTGACGGACGGAATCAACAATCAGCTGCCCGAGCCATTGGGTGTTACGCAAGGGCTCGTGGGTACCTACAACGTGACGATCCACACAGTGACGTTTTCTCACGAAGCTGACACGTCAACGATGGCCGCTGTCGCCCACGCTGGCGGCGGGAAACACTATCACGCAGAAGACACAGCTGAACTGGCGGAGATCTTCCGAGAAATCGCGAACAATCTTCCGACGATTATCACGGAATAACCAAGGCAGCAGCGGCTAAACTCAGCAAAGACCAAACGTCCAACTCAAGCAATGGGTTGGACGTTTCCTTTTGCGCTTACTTACATACGCGTGGTGCGAAAGGTGAAATCCAGAGGGGGCTTCTCATTGCGCTTTGCTGTGCTTTAGCAACCACTCGTAGATTGCGTCGTCTTGGTACGTTTTCGTCCACGAGTCGTGTTCTGCGTCTGGGTAGACTGTCAATTGAGCATCGCCTTTGGTTGCTTTGACGGCGTCGACCATCTTTTGAGATTCTTCCAACGGAACGACCGCGTCTTTGGCGCCGTGGAAAGCCCAGATCGGAGTTCCAATGCGCTTCGCGTGACGAGCGCGAACGGAGTTACCTCCTCCGCAGATTGGAATCGCAGCAGCGAAGCGCGTGGGAGTCTGCTGGAGTAATGCCCATGTGCCAAAGCCTCCCATGCTCAGACCGGTCACATAAATCCGCTGTTTGTCGATTTTGTACTTCGACACGATGACGTCAAGAAGATCATTCAATGCCGACGGGTCCCACCACTGGTCGGCCTCGCACTGCGGAGACACAACGACAAACGGAAGATCCCGTCCGTTTTCAATTAGTTTAGGTGGCCCATGAATCTTGACCTTTTCGATGTTGCCGCCGCGTTCACCGGCACCATGCAGGAACAATAGCAGCGGATGAGAGTCTTTCTGATCGTAGTCTTTCGGAAGGTACAACAGAAATCGGTGATTGGACGTGTGGGTCGTCGTTTCAGACGACGCTACTTGTGTCTGAGCCACAACGGTCTCCTGGAAGATCATAAGTGAAAAGAAAAACGCACTGAGGCCGAGCGGCCTCAATGATCTGCGCGTCGCCGCCGATTCCAGATGGTCGATAAACATTTCTTGAATTGCTCCTCAGGTTGTTCGGAGATTTGTTTGCCGTACACCACCGACTTAGGCGATTGCTGATGAATTGTTACCAGTGCGGCGTGCGTACAAATTGACGCGCTAAGTGGACTTCACGGGCCAGGGGGCGATGCATGAGGCTTCGCGGCGGTTCGCTAGTAGTTTGTGCCAGTTTAATCTTCGGGTAGTGGAAGTT
>JAGQPC010000130.1:5881-14066 GCA_020426925.1 Planctomycetales bacterium
GCTAAACTTCCTGGCGAACGGGATCTTTAGCAAGATCCACTACGAGCTACCCGAAAATCAAGGTGCGTTGGGCTACTAGTTTACGGTCTGCCGCGCTCAATCACAAAGTGCTGAAGGCATTTTCGTCGCACTCTGGAAGAATTCCTAGTCGCCCTTGGCACGGGATGCGAATAGTTGGCTGGACGAACACCTGGCAGCGAGTCCAGCGAAGGAAAACGAGACTCACGCTGCCGGATTCCCGTAGTCGGTGCGGCGTTCGGAGTTGTAGTGGATCTTGCTAAATCTAAAGAGCCGTTAGGATGACTCTGGTTCGGCCGACGGTGAGGTGGATTTGTCCGAGGCTTGTGCGGCTTAAATTGCCGCGAAGGAGGTTTGGCAACTTCCAATCTAAGATCGTGCGCGACTAATCGCCCGCTCTGGAATATTGGCAAGCACGCCCGGCTACGTTGTTCTCACGAGGCTTGCTGCAGACTGGATATTGCCGGGAAGGCGAGCGCGAATCGCTTTTCGTAGTCGCAGCATTCGTACGCTGGAGTTGGTGGCAAATGTGTTTTCGCGTCTGACGACTGTTCGCTATCGATCGTGCGTCGTTTTAGAAGACCGGCTCGCCAAATGAAGAGACCCAGCAAGACGATCCCTTCAACACACATTAACAATCCAGACGGTTCCGCCGGCATTTCAAACGCCGGTCCGTATAGCGAATAATTCATCAAGACGGCCCCATGTCACTTGGTTGTCGAGACAGGTTCCGTCCTGCAAAATCCTCGTGCAACTTAATCGGTCGTTAGCGATGGGACTTGCATTTCCACTGGCGGCAAATTGCTTAAAGCTGGCCGCGGAGTGGGGAGATTTCGGATGATCGGTTTATGCAGCGAGTTGTATTTCATCATCAACTCGACGAATTCAGGTAGCGAATTTGCACCTAGTTTCGAATACGTCTTTTGTCGTCGAGTTTCGATCGTGGGAACGCTTACACGTTGCTTAGTGGCAATTTCGCGATTAGTTTTTCCCTGAACGATGAATTCGGCGACTTCGGCTTCTTTGGACGTCAGTTTTGAGAACCGTCGTCGCAGCCCGTCTTCTTGTTGCCACTTCGATCGGCGTTTTTCGCTTTCTAGCAAACCCAGGCGCAGCGCGTTCCAGACTTTCTCTTCATCGAGCGGTTTATCAAGCACGCTCAGTGCACCGCGTCGCATCGCGGTTACGGTGACGTCCGTTTTCGCGTGTGCGGTTAAGAAGATGACGGGCATCCACGAATCCATCTCGACAAGGTGGTCTAGCAACTCTAATCCGCTCAGTCCGTACAGTCTCAACTCACTGACAATGCACCCAACTTGGTGCGGCGAGAATGCGGTCAAAAATGATTCAGCCGAGTGATGGGGATCTGGTTCGAGGTTTAGCGTCCGTGCGATGGTGGAAACCCGATCTCGGTAACTTGGATCGTTGTCAACAACAAAAAGCTTTGGCTGGGCCATTGTTACCCCTTTCGTGAAAATCCTTGACCACCCCTCACGTCGGCACCATACATCGGCGTTCCTCAATAACCAATATGTATTTCTCATAATCGCATCGTAGCAGCAGCAACTCGTTGCGCGACATGGAAAACGAAATGCGGGAGACCGAACCCGCCTGTCGGTTATGACACACGTTTGGTGGTAGATCGCACAGCGAATTTCGTGAGAGTTCATTGTTGGTGTGTTTTCCCGCGATATTCGGCAATCCGAAACGGAATCTCGGTCAAGCGCGAATCGTTGTATTCGTGGTGGTGATCCTGCAGGTTAGTCAATTTGGCGTCGATACAACCGACATGAACATCACAAACGGAAACTTCGGACTACTCGCAAGACTGATGGACGCGTCGGCTATCCGCCAGGAAGTGATCGCCGCAAATATCGCGAATGTGAATACGCCGGGATTCAAAAGAAAAGAAGTCACTTTTGAACAGCAGCTCGCCCAACTGCTGGAATCCGACACGGATGTTTCTGACTCCGATCTGCGGCCAACGATTATCACGTCGACGGGCATGTCTGAGCGTGAAGACGGCAACTCGGTCGACATCGATTTAGAAGTTGGGGCGCTCAGTAAGAACAGCGTTCTGTTCGAAACCTACGCGCAGCTGATGGCTACCAAGATCGGCATGATGCGATCCGCGATTTCCGGTAGATCGTAAGGAGGGGCCACATGAACTTTTCAGGAATGCTGGGAACAACACAAATCAGCGCGTCGGGTTTGGCGGCGGAACGCTTCCGGATGGAAGTCATCGCCAACAACATCGCGAATGCCAATACAACCCAGGGGTTGAACGGGCAGCCATTTCGCAGGAAGGAAGTTGTCTTTGCTGCTGCGCTGGCCGACGCTATGGAACGACATGGGCTCAACGGCTCCGGAGGCGTACAAGTAGTCGGTGTACAAGAGGACACTACGGAGGCTCCAAAAGTCTACCGGCCCGGACATCCACACGCGGACGCCGAGGGCTTTGTGGCCATGCCGAACGTGAACCTATCAAACGAGATGGTCGACTTGATCACCGCGACTCGCGGCTATGAAGCAAATCTGAAGGTCTTAAATGCGTATAAGGATTCGATCCGCCAATCGTTGGCATTACTCCGCGCAGGATAGGAATAGCCATGCAAAGTGCAATTTCCCAAACAGCTGGCCTGTCAGCCATTCAAATCAATGACAATGCGGACTTAGCCAAATCGGCTGCAAAAGTAGGAGCAGGCGAGCCCACTTTTCAGGAGCTGGTCGGAGGCTTGATCGAAAAAGCGAACGCTCCGCATCTGAAAGCCGATGCAGCGATTCAAGACCTGGCGACTGGCAAATCAGACAATGTTCACGGCGCCGTATTGGCGATGGTAGAAGCCGACATGTCGTTTCGAATGACGTTGGAAATTCGAAACCGACTGACGGAGGCTTACCAAGAGATTATGCGAATGCAAGTTTAGGGGCGGGGCGTAGATTATGTCACTTATCAATAAATCACTTGAACAAATCCGTCAGCATTGGCAAGGCCTCAACGGCAGCCAGCGTATTCTATTTGCTGCGATTGCCGCCGTAACGATTGCCGGAATCTCGGCGATTGGCTGGTGGTCTTCGCGTCCCGAGTACATTCCCTTGGCGAATAACCTTTCGCCGACGCGAATGTCTGAGATCAAAACCGCGCTCGATGCGAAAGGCATTGACAACAAAATGAATTTCTCGGGCGAGGGGATTCTTGTTCCGTCCGGGAAATGGAATGAAGCCAAACTCTTACTCGGCGACGAAGATGGAACACCGCCCGCGACCAATTCGCAAATTCCGGGAATCATGGATCCGAAAACGGCCGAAGCACGCATCCAGCAAGAAAAAGAACGTGCCGTTGAGGCAACGTTAAGACGGTTTCGAGCCATCGAATCGGCTTCCGTGCAAATCGCAGCTCCTGAATCGTCGCCATTCCTGGTTGAACGCAAGCCGACGACAGCGAGCGTCGTTTTGGCGATTCGCAAAGGACATAATTTTACGAACGAGCAAGCGGCGGGGGTCGCGTCGGTCGTTTCTAGAAGCGTTACCGGACTTGTGCCAGAAAACGTGACGGTCAGCGACACGGAAGGACGCATCTATGGTGGAGGCATCGGTGCAAGTACTGCCATTATCGACCACCAATTTGATTACCGGCGACGTCTTGAAGCCGACTTGGCAGGTAAAGCTGAGACGATGTTGGCCAATTATCTAGGGTACGACAAGGCGACCGTTACCGTGTCGGCAGACATCGACTTCACGGAGACGACTCGAGTTGACTTGAAATATGATCCCTCCGGGAAAGTGAAAGCGAAAGAAACCATCAAGAATATGAAAACAACTGGCGCGCAAGCTATAGCCCAAGGCGTCGCAGGTGTTGCTACTAACGTGACACCAGCTGCTCAGGGTGGAAATGGCGCCGCGGCACCGCAAAGCACGACTGACGAAACTATCGAAGCCGAGTTTCTTAACGCAAAGACCGAAGATACGGTCAGAATCGCCGGTGGCAAGATCCTGCGTCTCACAGTTGCCGCAATCATCGACCCGGGTGTGGACGCCGCAGCGGATCCTCAGGCTGCAGGTGCAGCAGGTCAGCCGGCGGGAGCAGCAGCTCAGCCTGCTATTGACGAAGCTAAGGTTCAATCAATCATCGAACAAGCTGTTGGATTTGACGCGGATCGAGGTGACAAGATTGAGGTGTTGTTCGCAAAACTCGCGGGCATCGAACCATTGGACATTCCTGTTGCGGCTCCGCAATACTGGAACACAATTCTGACTGTTATCGAAAATGCGTCGTTGGGCATTGCCGCTATCGTCGCATTCCTGCTTGGCATGAAAGTCATTAAGACGATCAAGCCAATTGAAGTGGAAGGTCGCCGGTCTTCAGAATCGTCTGGCGGTCGCGACCACATTCTCGCCGAGTTGTCGCAACAAGCAAAGGAGAATCCGGAACTTGTATCGAACATTCTTTCAAGTTGGTTGAACAGCGAGGCTCAAGCGGATTCTCCAGCAGAGCAACCGAATTTGAAAGTCGTTCGCCCGGCCGCATAAGCCAATTGGAAATACATCATGGCCATAGCATCACCTGAACATCGAATTGCTGTTTTGCTCACGGCGCTTGGACTGGACGTCAGCGATCCGTCGTTCGATTCGTTTCCACCCAAGGCGCGAAACCGAGTTCAAGAGCTAATTGAAAAGATACGCGAAAACCCGACGAGCGACGATGAGATCGAGTCGGTTCTGTCCGAGTTTCTGCGTATGCTGCGGTTCGCCAAACAGTCAAAGGGCCAAGATGGTGGCAACCTGAAACTCTACAACAGCGACGGCCAAGTAGGCGACAAGCCCCAGCCAAGGCCAGAATTCGAACCCACGGATGACGCGTTCGCAGATCTCAGTCGCCTGGAGCCGTTCCAAATTATGGGAGCGTTGCGGGAAGAACAAGCGAGCACGATCGCGTTGGTTCTGAAGTGTCTGCCTCCTGGGAAAATAGGCGAAGCGTTGCAGCTGTTTGAACCAAGTATCCAAGACGAAGTGTTCAGGTTGCTGAAGGATCCACCAACCGCACCAGAGCCGTTGCTCAAGAGAATCGTGCGCGCGACTGTGAATCGCGGTGCTGCGTTGGACGAAGACTCGCTGAACGATCCAGAGGAAGAATCGTTTAAGAACCTCGCGGAAGTCTTGCGGGCGATGAGTCAAACCGAACGTGGTCGGATCATGGAAGGCTTGAGCGAGACCGATCCAGAGTCGATCGAACGGTTACGCAAAATTTTATTCGTATTCGATGATGTCATTCGACTCACAGATCGCTGCACCCAAAAGCTACTGACGAACATCGCGTCGTCCACATTGTCCGTCGCGCTTAAAAACGCGTCGCAAGAACACTTAGACAAGTTCACAAACAATTTGTCCAAGCGAGCCAAAGCGACGCTGCTCGAGGAAATCGACTACCTGGACAGTGTGACCGAACAAGCTGAAGAAGAAGCGAGATCAGAGATCTGTGGCGTCATGGCAACATTGGATGGACAAGGTGAGTTGGATTTCATTTGATGCTTCACGTTCGCACGATCAAGAGCCGCTTGCCGATCAGGAACGTCCGGATCGTTTGCTCAAATCACCAGAAAGACAAAAATTCTGGCACGCAGAGCGCGAGGACGAAGTCCGTTGTCACCATTCGAAACCAGCAAAACGAAAGTCAAGTCACCGAAGCAGCAACGGCTGAGTTGATTGAGAACCTGATCGAAACGATCCGCGATTTGGAACAACGACGGCAGCAATCGATTACCGAGCTGCAAATGGCCGCGATTGAAATTGGAGTCTTGGTTGCGTCCAAGGTTACATACGACAAGATCAACGCGGATGATTATCCGATTGAGGAATTGGTAAATACGGCATTGGGAAAATTGGATCCAAAACAGCCGGTCACGATTCGGTTGAATCCACAGGACTACGCGTTACTAGAACAACGGTTCGATGGTCAGGATCTTAACGGAGTAATTCACACCGTCGATTTTGAGGAAGACGTGACATTGCCGAGAGGGTCATGTCACGCCGACACTGTCGATTACGGACTTGTGAGCACCGTGGACCAACGTATTGACGAGTTGCGGGAATTGTTATTGCAGGGATTAGGTGATGCTCAGCTTGAACGCCGATCGCATGGAGCAGGTGCTAGGCCAGTACGACGGTTTCCAGACCGTCGGGAAACTGCATAGTGCGAATGGTCTGCTGACGGCTCACATGCCTGTCGCGATCGGAGCACTTTGCGAACTGCACCTCGACAAGAATCGCTGCCGAACGGCGGAAGTCGTCGGTTTCGATGGCGATCTTGCGCAGATCCTACCGTTCGAATCGATCGGCGGCTTAAGCTCACGCGCAACGGTGACATCCAGCAATCGCCGATTTCGCGTTCCTGTTGGACCTCAACTTCTGGGTCGGGTCATCAACGGCGTCGGGCAACCGGTTGACGGAATGGGCCCAATTCGAACCAGCACTTATATCGATCTCGACATTAACTCTCCGCTGGCCATGCATCGCGAGCGGATTTCAGAGCCGTTCGTCACCGGGCAACGCGTGCTGGATGGGTGTCTCACGTTTGGCAAGGGGCAGCGCGTCGGTCTCTTTGCGGGCAGCGGTGTCGGCAAGAGTACGCTGCTGGGAGAGATCGCCAAAGGTGCGCAGTCTGACATTAATGTTATCGCACTGATTGGGGAGCGTGGCCGTGAAGTGCGGCCATTCTTGGACGATTGCTTAGGCTCAGAAGGCTTAGCAAAATCGATCGTCGTGGTCTCGACGGCGGACGAAACGCCGTTGATGAGAATCCACGCGGCACAGGTGGCGATCGCGCTCGCGAGCTTCCACCGAGACGAAGGTCAAGACGCGCTCTTGCTGCTGGACAGCATGACTAGAATCGCGATGGCGCAGCGCGAGATAGGGCTGCTTCTAGGCGAACCACCCAGTACTCGCGGCTACACGCCGTCCGTATTCACAATGTTGTCGAAGCTGCTAGAGCAACTCGGTGCGGCCGAGACGGGTACGATCACCGGAATCGTCACGGTCCTGGTTGATGGCGATGACATGGATGAACCGATTGCGGATTGCGTTCGAGGCATTGTAGACGGCCACATTGTGCTTAATCGTGCGCTCGCAGAACGCGCTCACTTTCCCGCCATCGACGTCGTACGAAGCGTTAGCCGCGTCATCATGGACATTACGTCGAGCGAGCATCTCGCAGCTGCACAGACGTTGCGGCAGTTGTTGGCAACTTATGAAGAAGTGGCTGAGCTTGTCCAAATCGGTGCTTATCGATCTGGCAGCAACATAGAAGTCGATCGAGCGATTGCGTTGATGCCTGCCGTCAATGCGTTCTTGCGGCAAGCACCTCGAGAGACAAGTACCTTTGCAGATACCGTTGCCACTTTGCAGCGAATTGCGTCGGCATGGAAGCAGCAACCTAGGGAAGTTACTAACGCATGAAGCGATTTCATTTCCGACATCAAAAGTCATTACAACTGAAACAGAAAAAAAAACAACAGGTCGAGTCCGACATCGCCCGATTAAACGTGGCGATACGCCATCAAGAACAAATGATTGATTCGGCCATGACAGTACTGAACGAACTGATGACGAACGACGCGATTGGAATCGAACGCAAGTCATCGTTCAACAAGTTGCAAGCGATTGGAAACTCGCAACACCAAATCGAACGATTGCGTCACGATCTTTCACACAACGAGTCACTGAGACAACAAGCGTTGCACTCCCTGACCGTTGTCGCCAGAGAAGTCAAATCGCTCGAACTGTTGCGAGACAAACAGTACAAGGTATACCGAGCTCAAGTAGAAACGCAACGACAGCGGGATGCAGATGAGCATGCTCAGAACCAACACGTAAGGAAGACCCAGACAGAGCGTCGCGGGGAATTCGATGTTTAAGTCCGTTTTAGTCAGTTTGTTCGCAGTCACACTCTTCGCCGCCGGCGCGGTGGGGGCGTGGTACATCATGAACTTGGAGAAGAACAAACCGGCTGAAACCGAAACTGCGTTGGTATCTGAGATTGCCCCCGAATCGCCGCCGCTGGAGACGAAGCCCGGCCTTCCCGAACTCGGAACGCCCTTTTTCGGCAAGGCACTCAACGGAGAAGACATTTTTCGATTTTCTGAAATGAACAAGAAGAATCTCCAGATTCTCA
>JAGQPC010000131.1 GCA_020426925.1 Planctomycetales bacterium
CGTTATCGGTGGTGTCGGCGGAGTCATTGTGTTCTTGCCGCAAATCTGCATTTTGTTCTTCTTCATTTCATTGCTGGAAGACAGCGGATACTTGGCGCGAGCCGCGTTTGTCATGGAACGTGTTATGCGAGTTGTCGGGCTGCCAGGAAAAGCGTTTGTTCCGATGCTTTCCGCTCACGCTTGCGCGATTCCCGGAATCATGGCGGCGCGGGTCATCGACAGCTGGCGAGACCGATTAGTAACGATTCTCGTTTTGCCAATGTTGACGTGTTCGGCAAGGCTTCCGGTGTACACGATGGTTGCGGCATTGCTATTTGCGGATTCTCCCGGCCTCGCAGCGGTGATGTTTTTCGCCGCTTACTTGCTTGGGATTGTGGCCGCATTGCTGACCGCGTTCATGCTCAAGCACACGATCCTAAAAGGAGAAGTATCGCCGCTGGTGTTGGAGCTGCCTCCGTACCGCAGGCCCAGCCTGCGAAATGCGTTGTTGAACGTGTTCGATCGCGCGACGGTGTTCGTTCGACGAGCGGGTACTGTAATTCTGCTGATTTCAGTTGGGTTGTGGGCTTTGTCCAACTATCCGAAACTGCCGGAAGATAGTTTGGCCAACGAAGTCACGTCGACCAAACTTCCAGTTGAGCCGATGGCCGATTCTTCGACCGACAACGAAACGCCGAGTGATCAAGCAGAGCGTATGGAAGCGCAAGAGCGACTCGCGTATTCAGCCGCAGGTCGAGTTGGCCGTGTACTAGAGCCGGTTTTTGCGCCGCTGGGATTTGATTGGAAAATTAACGTAGGAGTTGTCAGTTCGTTCGCGGCTCGAGAAGTAATCGTTTCCACGCTGTCGATTATTTACGGAGTGGGCGAAGATTCCGAGACCTTGACTGAAACACTTCAACACCAACAACGGCCTGATGGCAGCCCGGTCTATTCAAGAGCGACTTGTTTTAGTCTTTTGGTCTTTTACGTGTTGGCAATGCAGTGCCTGCCAACGCAAGTTGTGACCAGTCGCGAAACCGGATCATGGCGCTGGGCGATCTTACAGCTTGTGTACATGACTGCTTTGGCCTACGGTGCAGCACTAGTGACATTTCAAGTCACGACGTGGTTAGGATGATCGTAAATACACGCCTGGCTGGTCACGCAAACGGTAGTACTCTGCGGTCGCTTCCTCAAACGCAATTCGGTCTAGATCTGCCTTCGTGTCGTCCGGGAGCGCCGTTGAGTAAAATCTCTCGGGCAGAACATCTTCGTCGGGCGTCCACCCGGCTTGTCGATTGAATGCTCGTTTCGCTGAAACAATCTGTTTCGCGGTTGAACGCAGCTCGTCGCCAGTGACGTCCCAGCCAGTCACGTACTTCAGCATAGTTGCCGATTCGGCGAACAGGTCATCAAAGATTCCTCGTAAGAACTTGCAGAGAATCAGCGAGTCCATGATCGCTGCTTTGTCTTCGGTTTCAATCGCCGCGGCAACGTCTGCTTTGGTAATCCGACGGCGATCGGATTGAGAACTGAAGTCGATTTCGTAGGCGCCGCTGCGGTTGTGGTCCGCTCCTCGAGTTCCGACTGCGAATCCCAACGCCATCGTCTGAAGTGCGCGAGGTTCATAGCCGGGAATCTCGAGTCCCTTAACGTGCGGCGCGAATTTAAACGCGTCACCGCCAATCATTTCGGCCGCGCGTTTGGAACCTTCGGCCAACCTATTTCCGAGTCCCCTTTCAGATTCGCCTCGCGTTGCAATCAATTCGATTACTCGCAAAACGGCGTCGCCATCGCCGAACTTAAGCCATTCGCAATCAAGCAGACCTCGTTCCACGCACTCCATTGCGAAGGCAATTGTGCCTCCCGTGCTGATTGTGTCGAGCCCCAGTTCGTCGCATCGTCTCGAGGCTGCGAGGACGTGTTCCGGGTTTCCGACTCCGCACAGTGAACCAAGCGAAAACAGACTCTCGTATTCAAGCCGGACACCTTTTTCTGGTCCACCGTCAAGTCGGATTTGATAAATGTGCTCGCACCCGATTGTGCAGGCGGCGCATGAAGATCGAGTGCGTTCGCGCGCGACCGACAGAGATTCAGGAGATATTGCTTCGGCGTGTTCGAATGAGCCCGATTGAAAGTTGCGTGTGGGCAACGCGTGCAAACGATTGAAAACTAGCAGGTTTGATGCAGTTCCAAGCTCGCGGTATTTGCTGGTGGCGGGCCCGAAGGATTTTTGTGAGATCGATTTTGATAGTTCTGCGAGCCTGCTTGCGTCGGCCCACTCACATCGTTTCGTACCGCGAACAGCGATTGCCTTAATGTTTTTTGCACCGAGAACCGCACCACTCCCGCCGCGGCCAGCATGTCGATTGTCGTGCGAAATCGTCGCGTACCGTACGCGGTTTTCGCCCGCTGGACCGATAACCGCGAAGTCAAAATCGGCGCCGAACCTGGCACGCAATTGAACTTCTGCGTCGGCCGTCGTGCGACCCCACAGATCGTCGGCAGAGTGCAGCGATACGTAATTATCGTCGATGACCAGTACCGAAGGAAGTCGCGCGTAACCGGTAATATAAATTGCGTCGCAACCGGATTGCTTTCCAGAGATCGCAAAGGCACTGCTTGCCAGCGCATCGTTGAAACGTTCCGTTAGCGGGCTTTTGCAAACGACAGCGAATTTGGCAGACGTTGTAATCGCCGAACCAACCAGCGGGCTGAACACGAACGCAATTCCGGCATCGGGAGAAAGCGGGTCAACCGTCGCCTGACCTTCACTCAAAAGAATTGAAACGCCAAGCCCAGATCCTCCTAAGAAACGCCGCAAAATCTCATCTGGCAGTGGAACGAATTCTGACGTCGCTCCCAACTCGTTCAGCTTTATGCGACGATAGCCTCCGTGATATCCGAACAGCTCTCGTTTCATGTTTGATTTTCGACAGTGTTGGCGAGCGATCGCTTTTCCTATCCGCCTGCATCGGCGGACAAGATTAACAGGCGGTCCGAAGGCTGGAGTGAAATCGAAGAATCGGTAACGAAACTATCGCCATTGACGTTGGCCGCACAGTACTTGCTAAGCTGTCCGTCGGCGATGCAGTCTGGCACGAGTGACGGAATTTGCTCAGCCAATTTTTGCAGCACTTCTGCAATCGTAATGGGACTGTCTACGGGGAGTTCAGCGAGCGGCACTAACGCTCTGTGGCGAGCAATCCCAAAGAATTCGACAACGATCGAACTCATCGGCTAAAGCTCAACGACCCAAATATTTCGGTAGCGAACAGGGCAACCGTGGTCTTGCAGGTATACAGGGCCCGGTTCGGCTCCTGGTTTTAGCGGTGCTGCCGTAGTGGAATTTGGAAGCTCCACATTCTTGTGAATGACAACTCCGTTGTGACGAACCGTCATCGTCGGCTTTTTCACCATCTTGCCTCCGTCGAAATCAGCCGCGTGAAATTCAATGTCGTACGTTTGCCATTGCAACGGTGGCAAGCACATGTTCACGTCTGGCTTCTTGATGGTGTAGATGCCTCCACATTCGTTGTTCTCTCCTTCCAGCCCAAACGAATCGAGCATCTGAACTTCGTAACGCCCCTGTAGATAGATGCCGCTGTTACCTCGTGCCTGACCACGGTCCTCCGGCTGATAAGGAAGGGCAAACTCAATATGCAATTTGTGGCTTTGAAATCTCTTATCGCTTGTCGTCCCTTGTACAAGACTGCCGTTTTTAACTTTTCCGTTCTTCCATCCGTCAGCCGATTTGCCATCAAACAGGACGACGGCACCTTCTGGAGGCTTTTGCCCGAGAGTCGGACTCTTTCTTTCGATGCGTTTCAACGTGCCCAGTGTCGAGCCATCGTTGTCGACCGTTAGTTCTCCGCCGTGCACTGTAGCGGTGACTTGATCCGCTTCGAAGATGACTTTGTCGCCGACCCATTCGCCGCTGCCGCCATGCTTGTCAGCTCCTGACCAACCGGCTCCTGGCAGTCCGCCGAAGTATCCGACGCTTTCGAATTTCCCCTCGCCCAAAGCAATAATCTGGACGCCAATCTTTTGATCGGAGCCATCGATTTCTAGCGTACCTTCATACTCTCCCTGAATTGCAAAATCCTTGTCCGCATTTTTCGCGTCCGTGATTTTCGGACCTTTTCCAAACGTGGTCGTACACAAACAAACAGTGAGTAAAATGGTTAGCTGCAAACGCATAGTCTTAATTCCTAGAGATGAAGTCTTACCGAAACCTGACGCGTAAATCGCTAGCCCCGCATCAGTTGTCGCAAATCTTCGATTTCACTTTTCAGCTGAGTGACCTCTGATCTTAACTCACTCACTTCCGCACGCAATTCTGCAACATCATCAGAATTTCGAGGTGAATGGTTGGTTGAGCTTGTTGACGCCGCTAAACTTTCGCTCGAATTCACGGCAACAGTGCTGCCAATCGACCGCTTTACTTTCTCAAGCTGGTCTGGAAGGTAAAGATTATGAGTCACCATTTGCCCGCGTCCTGGCGGCGTCAGGGAAATCACAAGATCTTTTTCAATCAACGATTCTAGGACAGGCCGTAAGGCGGCAACGTCCGCGATCGCCTCCATGCGGGCTGCTCGGCCGCGAAGTTCGCCAACCGATTGAGCTCCGCGCAGCATCAATTCAGCCATGACCGCGATTTCATATTTGTCTACACCCAACCAGTCGTACGCGTAGTGTCGATACTTGGCGACTCGGCTGTCACCTTGAACTTCGGCTACCGCGCCCATCGATCGGAGTTTTTCCAAAGCCTCTTCAACCTGGTGCGGTTCGAGACTCATTTGCGGATCGCGATTGCTTTTCTGGTTACATCCATTGGTTAGAGCATTCAACGACATTGGATACGTGTCCGTCGTCTTCGCTTTCTCGACAAGCGTTCCAAGCACACGACGTTCAATCGAACCGAGTGGTTGCCACTTTCGAGTTTTTTCAGTCGGTGCGGAGTCGGTCGAAACTTCGTATTCAGACATCTTTGTCTCGCTCGTTTATTTAAGTGGAGTCGCTTGTATTTGTCAGTTATAAGTCGCAGTCGAATTTACAGAGGAAGTTTATTGTTACAGATTCACCGCGCATCGACAGCATGTTGGGACGCTTACACGCTGTTATTCCGCCAGGTTCGCATCGATTTCCGCAAGAACTTTGACGATGTCGTCACGAATGACGTAGTCGGCGATGGAATCGAGTGGCGTCGGATCTCGATTGATAATCACGAACGTGGCACCATGCTGTTTCGCTATGCGCGGGAAATCGGCGGCGGGCGTTACCACCAGCGACGATCCCACGGCAAAGAAAGCTCCTGCCTCGCGGCACCATTTTCCCGCTTCATAAAGTGTGTCGCTCGGCAACGACTGGCCAAACGAAACGGTTGCGTGTTTAAGTCGACCGCCATCCGAACAACGCGGGCAGGCTGGCACCCGATCTGTTTCCAAAAACTGGCGCACTAGCGGGTCGGCTTCGACAATGTAATCGCAGTCCATGCAAGCAACTCGTCTTGCTGTTCCGTGCAGCTCAAGAACGTTTTGGCTTCCGGCCTGCTGGTGAAGCTCGTCGATGTTTTGAGTGATTACGCCACGCAGGATCCCTCGTGCTTCCCATTTCGCCACAGTCCGATGGCCGTCGTTCGGTTTGGCGCCGGCGAAATCCCGGTGGGCTTCTGCTTTCTGCCGCCAGTATTCGTGCCGAGCAGATTCGCTCCCCATGAATTCATCAAAATAGACTGGCTGATACTTGGACCAAATGCCTCCGGGAGATCGAAAATCGGGTATTCCGCTCGCCGTGCTCATTCCCGCGCCAGAGAAAAACACATTAAGTTTTGACGACTGCAAAGCTCTGGCAATTAGTTCTAGCTGGTTCATTTCTCTTAATCCAACGAGCTAAATGATAAGAGATTTGTACGTATTGCGATGGGTTTGGGGAGAGTGCGAAAAGTTGATGGTTTGCCGTGACGTTAACAACTCTGAAGTTTTGGCTAGCGAATCTGAATGACAAGGCGTTAAGACGGGGAGTTCACGGCAACTTGGCTGGAAAAAACTTGCAATGCCTACCCCACCAGCTAGAATCACGACAGTGTAGAAGAAATATTCTTTTGAGGTTTTACGTCTAGTGACTCGGATTTTGTTGCCACTTTTTTATTAGGCAACAAGACATCATTGACTGGCATCATTGAAGCGTACTGGTTGGTATGCTTGGGCGGTATCGTAAATGAAGGAACAAGTTTCGGTTAGTGCTTCCGGTGGAGAGGACCGTCTGCGAAAAGACTGGGTACTTGGAAGCAATCCTGCCATACGTCGCGTAGCGCGACATGCGGAACGAGCGGCTGAATTCGAATGCCCTGTTCTCATTTCTGGCGAAACTGGCACCGGTAAGGAAGTCTGGGCTAAGTTGTTGCACACGACAGGCCAACGGTCTAAAGGTACGTTTGTACCGGTTAACTGTGCTGCGCTGACTGCAACGCTTGCAGAGAGCCAATTGTTTGGCCACGAAAAAGGCGCGTTCACGGGTGCGCTTGGTGCGTCGCTTGGCGTATTCCGCGCTGCAGAAGGCGGCGTTGTGTTTCTCGACGAAGTTGGTGAAATGCCATTGGAGCTGCAGCCAAAACTCTTGCGTGTCCTTCAGGAAAATGAAGTCACTCCGGTTGGTGCATCTAGTCCGGTTCCCATTAACGTGCAAGTGATTGCTGCCACAAACCGCGATCTTGAACACGAAGTCGAAATTGGGAATTTCCGCGAAGACCTCTATTTCCGTCTGAATATGGTCGAGCTTAAGATTCCTGCGTTGCGAGATCGAGTTGAGGATATTCCTGAGTTTATTCGATTCTTTTCAAAGCAGTATGCGGAACGTTATGGTCGCGAAGTTTGGGAGCCAAGTTCCGATTGCTTGAAAGAGTTCTGTGATTTCTCTTGGCCAGGTAACATTCGCCAGCTTTCACACGTTATCGAGCAGGCGTACGTTCTCGATTGCGAACCATCGTTGCCGAACAAGCGAGACACCGCGTCAGTTGAAGATCGCCTCCCGTATTTCGATCTTGGTAAGCTCCGATCAACGGCAGTTCGCCAAGCATTGAAAACCACCAACGGTCACAAGGGTAAGGCTGCAAAATTGCTTGGCGTCCACGCCAATACGCTGACCAGAATGCTGGCGGATCTAAAACAAGAAGACCAAGAAGCGGCGACTGTGTAGGCTCTGAAGTCACCAGTCGTTCGCTTTAACGGACAAGAAAGAGGACTCAAAATGGGTCCTCTTTTCGATTGCGCAAACTGTTTGAGTTGGCTGTGTGCGAATTGCTCAGTCACCTTAGTTGTCGCGACCTGTACGGTTCTTGGAACTCAGCTCTGTGTCAATCTTCGCACGCCAAGAGTCGTTGCTGTGTCGCTACAACCGCACCAGGCGGTACACTCGCGCGAATATGCGATTTTTGGGCAGTCTAAGCGGCTTAAGCGCTCGATTCGATTCTGATCGCACCCGATGTAAGACACTGCTGGTTAAGGATTATGCGGTAGCTGAACGCACTTTTCCTTGTGCAAGATTTACTCGGTTTGGCGAATTGAAATCGAATGGAAACAACTGTGATACCGACCAACTCGAATCACTTGAGGCTTCACGTAGAAGACGAGTTCGTGAGCAATGACATTTCGTTGCTGGGGATTCCGGCCCTTGAATCCGCCTGCGACGCGATCGAGCAGCTGACAGGATTTGAGCTCCGCTATGAAGCCGACGCGGACGTGATCAATGACGCGCTGTGGTCGACGCTTCTCGTAGGATCGACAGCAGGCACGTTTGGCTGTCTGGGAGTTCTCCCGAACTCGCAGCCCAAATCGAGCCAATCCATACTCGACAGCACTGCTCAACTAGTTGAGTCCATCGGCGATTTGACTGAAGAGCTCGTTAGTACTCAACTTGCACTTTCAGACAGAGAAGCCGAACTGGCGATGGCAATCCCGGTTGTCGCCACGACCGATGATGCGCGACATCTGCAATCACGTCTTCAGGCGATCCTTCGCGGTTTGTGCGAAGGGCTCGCCTGCCAGGCTGCGGCCGCGTATATGCTCGACGATACGACCAGCTACCTCAAGATGCGTTGTCCGTTTGGTCTGCCTCCGTCGAGACTGGCTGATAAACCTCGACAGCTCCGTGGATCCGTCGCCGACTTGGAAGCACTCACAGGCCACGCTGTCGTTATTGAAGATGTCAGCACGCTACCCCATTGGAACATTCCCGAGTCGTTTGCGTCGGCAGTATGTGTGCCGATCGCGAGTGCTTCAACGCTGCTTGGGACGCTTTGGTTGTTCTGCGATCGAGTCCGAGACTTCACTTCGGAAGAAACGAACTTGGCCGAAATCGTTTCCGGGCGGATTTCGACTGAACTTGAGCGAACGGTACTGATTGACCAATCTCGACAAGGCCGACAAGCTCAGCAGCTTTGCGAAGAGATAACTCACTGGCAAGAAGACCGCGACTTGCTGGTTCCACCGATGCTCGACGATTGGGACATTACCGCAGTCGTTGGCTCGGGCGAAACGTGCAACTTTGATTTTTACCACTGGCGATTGTTCGACAACGATTCCTTAGGGCTGGCTGTTGGCGGAGTTGCGGGCAATGACGGCGGAGCAATGCTAACGAAGACCTCGGCTCAAGCCGCACTGCAAATGGGAATGCAGTACAGCTGGCGACCGGAAGATGTGCTCGGTGACCTCAACGAGTTTTCGTGGTCGAATTTTACCGGTGATCATTTTACATCCATGTTCTACGGTGTCATCGATTCAGCAAGCGGCGAGTTTCAATTCTCGTCGGCCGGATCGAGCGTCGGGTACATTCTCCGCCCGCATGGATGGGAGCCGCTCGGCGACGAAAACCCGCTGTTGGGATTGGATCCAGATTCGACTTATGATTGCGAGCGAACTTTGGTTGCCCCAGGAGACGTCGTGTTGTTGATCAGCGACCGATCGATTTCTGATGGCAGCAGCTTTAATACTACTGCGATTGCCGAACGACTACTATTGCACGTCGATCGGCCCGCCGAGGAACTCGCGACGATTGCCGACAAAATGATAGCCAAGCACCGAAACGACTCCGGCAGCACGGCAGCTGCGGACCGACCAGTCGTCATGATCATCAAGCGTCGAGGTTAACGCCGCTCGTTGAAGTCGGTGGCAGCAATCGCAGTAAGAAAACTGCGGTCTCGACGTCCGCTTGACCGCAGGACCAAAGCATTTAGACTAATCTGGTCGTCGACACGTCGACGTCTACCCTCATTAAACTACAAATTGCGCGAGTGGCGGAACTGGCAGACGCGCTAGGTTGAGGGCCTAGTGGGAGATAATCCCGTGGAGGTTCGAGTCCTCTCTCGCGCATTTCGGCGACTTTTCTGTAGTCGTCTAGAATCTTCTTGAGCTCACTTTCATCGGGAAAAGTGGGCTTTTTTGATGGGCTGTTATCATTTGTGCTACACCCGTGATTGCCCAGGATGGCACCGCGAACGACACCGCCGATGTCACCGCCAATTTGCCCTGCAGCCTTGGCAAACGACGCATCCGACGTCATCGCATAGTGCTTCATCGCTACCGGAACACTATTCCCGAGCCAACTAGAAACGTCTTTGGCTGGGTAAGTGCCAAGTAGCTCGCTCAAGCGACTTGCCCGAAGATTCTGGAGCAGGCGAGGCCAAGGTTTCAGGCCAGCTTTCTTGATGATCTTCTCGAACGTGGTTCTTAGGTTTTGGTCAGCCGACCGATATCGATTCACAACGTAGTCTGCTTCGGAATCCGCCTCGTTCTTTGCGTGTTCCAAATGAGGACGCAATTCGGCGAAAATTGGGCAGACGCGAACACCACCCGAAGCGTGATGCTCTGTCTTCTTCGCACGAATGAACATGCTTCCTGACGAGAAATGGACGTCTTCCCACCGCAATCGCAGAACCTCGGAAGGGCACCGAAGTCCACCATAGCGAGCCAACGCGAGAATCGTCTTCCAGTCGGTGCAAGAGCATTGTTCAATACACGCGTCGATCATTTCGTGCGAAACAAAAAACTGACGTGACTCGTTTGAAAGGTTGCTGCTTTGTAATGATTCAAACGGGTTGCTCGCACTGTGACCTCTGTCGATCGCTTCTTTCCAAAACTGTTTCACGACACCAGTTCGCCGACGAACCGTTGCTTCTGCGAGATTGGATCGTTCTTTGTCTCGGCGATTAGATTTTGTCGCGAGCCATACCCGAAACTTTTTTGCATCGGATACATTCACGTCACGCAGCATTTTCGATTTCCCAAAATAATCAACTAGATTCTGCTGCACCTCACGATAGATCTTTTTCGTGTTGGGCTTTACGTCCGAGCGTTCGGCAATGTACAGCTCAGTCCAATCAGAGACAGTCATCACGCGTGCCTGCTGATGTTCCTTGCACTCGACGAGATTGGAACGAGAAAGAGCGTCCCTGAGAGAATCGGAGATTCCAGCGAGCCACCGCGTTGTGGCAGGTTCTGGAGGTACGCCGAGCTTTTGGACGGCTAGCAAATGCTCAACGTGGAGCTTTGTTTTTGCTGCCGCTTGTTCGTCGATATTTCCTAGCCAGATCGAGCGGCGCCTTTTGTCGGCGTCGCGGAATTGAAGCCTCCAACCCTTGCGACCTCGGTCGTTTTCCTTGCGAATTGAAGCCATCGCTTTGCCTCCTGTTTGTCGAAGGATTGGTATTAGGTGTGATCAATCGTATCGATCGCCGCCCGATTTGTCTCGCAATAAGTTGAGATTGCTTCGGCGAGTCTGTTGGATTGGAGGATCTGCCGCCCAAACCCGACAGCCCGAAACCCTCCCACGACGAACTTGGCCGTCTAATCGTTGGTCGTTAGTACAGGCTGACCGCACTGATGGCTGGCTCCGAGACCTAGAAGTGGAGCCAATGCCTTCGCGACAAGTATGCAAGAACCGCTTTTGTACGCGGCCCCATGGAGACAAACCATGGATTGATAGGCAGCATCGTTGAGTTCCTTGGCATCACCAAAGTGTAAAATGCCACTGTGTAGTAGGAACTATTAGGTTCCACCTTTCCGCATCATGCGGCGATCGGCCGGGCCCCAAAAATGTGCGAATCGTGCTCTTGAAGGAGCTAACGCTCTTTTCGAAAAACGTGGCGATTTCGGGTGTTGTCGAGCATTTCCAGTTCTTCAACATGTCAGCTGGAAGAATCGACTATTGACTAGTTTTGGGTTACGTCCGATTTTGCGAGAGACGCGACATACGCGGCAACGCCTAGTATTCCTACTGCAAATCCACCCTGTAACGAGAGTCCGGCAAAACCAAACTCTACCTGACCGCCCTCGATTTTCAGAAAGGCAACGGCGACCGCAATGCATACTATGCCAACTGCGGTAATCAAGAATGGGACCTTGTTTCTTGGCGCGTATTCATTCTCTACAATTTTTGCAGCTGTCTCTTTTTCGGCATTTGGTCCGATCGTAGCGCCGGTATAGCGATCTTCTGATTTTCTTTCCCATCCCATGGGAGTCTCTCCTCAGGTAAAGCACTCAAAGAAATCCATCTGAGGGCCGAGTCGTTTAACTTCAGATGGTTTCATGCTATGGTCCCACGCGAGATTTAAGAAACGGCTCGCGATTATTCTAACATCATAGCTCGGTGAGGTCGCATCGAATAAGAACTCCCCGCATATTTCTCTCCGTTTGCTATCGTTCTGCCAATGGGACTCAGATTCCCATTCTGCGGCGTTTTGATCGCATATGCTTAGCTCGTACAACCAGATAAACTCAGGAAGATGTAAACGCCCGTACCATGCTCTAGTCTCGCCCGAGAATTTACGTTCGACGAGAGACTCTTTGAAACGCGAGCTTTCTAAAAGAATCGAGCGCCACACCATACTTCCCGTCAGGCTACCGAATTTCTCTTCAAACTGGCTTACCAGCAGTTCAAGCGGTTGAGATGCATAATTACGAACGGATTTGGGTGCAGGAACAACAACTTCTTTCAAGTAGTATTCGTCCTGGTTCCGCCCCATTCTGACGAGAATCTCGGGCGGACCAGGTGGAGTCTGTGCAGGGGCTGGGGGTTGTTCTTCGTCTTCGTCAGGCGGTACCTCGGGACCGCACATTTCAACTCGGTTGAAGGGGCCGTATGAATCATCGTGTGCGTAGTAAACTCGAATTGCGGAGCTCAAGAGGTGGTGCCTTGCGCCACCGCATCCACCGATAGCCGTGGCCACAGAGTTAAGTTGATTAAATGGTACTACCTTCGGAAGTGCATGGCCAACAACAACAACAACGTGTGATTCGTGATTTTGTTTCTTCTTGAGACACAGCAAGACAGGAATGCCAGATTCCGAGAATGAATAGATTTCGTGGCAAATGCGGGTGAATGCCGAATCAGGTGCTTCACCCTCGAACGGCATAAATGGTAACGAACTAGCTCCTGTCTCTGCGAGCGCATTTCGGATTTCTGAAACGGAAATCCCGCTCTCCATGTTTTGCGGATCGTAAATCACGTTGACGTCCCGGTCTCTGTTCCAGCCGCCAATCGCTTGTCGTGTAATGGTGCCATACGGAAAACGGTTTGTTCCAAACTTTTGGGCCATTGCTTTCGTCGTTACCCAAAGTGCCGCAGTCCCACAGTGTCCGAGATTTGGATCTTGCTGTATAAATTCGGCGGTCTCGAACGTATTCGTGGTGTTGAAAAGATGGGAGACGCAAGTGTACTGAACCTTGAGAAAAGGCCTCGTGTCGCTTTCAACCGGCATGCTTACGCCGTCTGGCAGGGACTCGAAGTCGCGAGTGTCAAACATTAACGCCGTTCGGCTGACAACGAATGCGGGTGTGGGTCGCAGTACGCAGAACCCACGATATTCGACGGGAGAGTCATCGCTTTGTAGCTCGCTCGGACAGTTTCCGGACTCAAGGCATTCTTTGAGTTTTTCGGGATCGTCTACGTTGGCGTAGAAATGAATACGATCGCAGTAAGGCGGATACTGCGAAAAAATACCGGAATAGAACCGGTTGTGATTATCCCAAAACTCTATGTCCAGGTATGGACTCTCTCTGAGGAGTATACATTGGTAGCGTTTGATCGCACACGACAGAATACTCCGAAGCGGGACGGCGGCACTTGGCCGGTTCAGGGTGAGGTACTTTCTAAGTTTGTTGTCCGCATGGACTTTTGCAAAGTTAGGGCCGTCTTCACTCTTCCATAATCCCAACATTTCATCAACATCTTTTGATGGGATAATGTCGAGCGTAATTGCTCGTGGAATCCAAGGGTCCGCCATCTTTTACACACGTACAAAACTACTTTTAGCCCTTGTACCTTGCACCTTTCAGTTTTAACGCTGCATTTGCTTGGCCAACTTCAAGCCGTTCGAGTGTCTGCGATGATCTAAAATAAGCCTCTTCGAATCGCCTCTGGCATTCAATTGCATAAGCAGGGTCCTTCGACTTTTCCTCGAGCTCATTAATTATTTCCGACGCTTGGCTCTTAATCTCGTTCTTTAACTTTGTATCCACGTCTCGTCTCCACCGCAAAAACTCGTACTCAATTGTACTCAGTTAGGATTTTCCAGCTAGCAGGGGGGGCTGGAAATTCTCCCGGCATGCCGAATGTGTATCGAAAGGTTATCATTAACGCATCGGCATGTAAATAAAATTATCTTTTCACTTACTAAACCTCCGATATTACTCATTTCATTCGTTTTAACCCACAAATAAAACGTTGTGCTGGACCCTAAAGACGCGAGAAAAAACCTAACTCTGCGCAGCTTTCTCAAAAAAAGTAAAAATAAACCCGCAAGTTGACTTAAGTGCTCTACGACCAGATAATAAAATCGTTCAAAGGCGAGGCCAGATGGTAAAAAGCACGATCTTTTAGGTTAGCCGTGAATTTCTTCTCCATGGTTTGGAGCGACGTCAGCCCGATGTTCTGTATCGATGGTGCGCGTCCGAAGGGCGGGCAGCAACATGGGTGATTTTTTTGACACCACATGTCATTCCTTAATCCAATCATGTCTTAGCTCAGATCACGATTCGTTAGAAAAGTTTTACCAACTCTATCGAATGCCAATAGCTTGGTTTGCTATTAGCAAGTTTGGAATAAACAGGAGTGAAGCATACGAATTGGCACATGACTTCCTATCTGAAAAGCTCACGGACAAGCGATTCATTGAGCGTTTTGCCAAAACGGGATCCCTTCGTCGCTATTTGCGACGTTCAATATCCAACTACTGCATCGACAAGATCCGGATGCAAAAGAAAGCGGACAGAGTCGTCAGTTTCGCACGCAGGGATTTTCAGTTTGATAAAGATAAATTGGAAATCGAATGGGCGAATGCGATTCTTCGAAGATTG
>JAGQPC010000132.1 GCA_020426925.1 Planctomycetales bacterium
CATAGAGCCACAGCGCAACGAGCCCGATCAACATGATTACGCTGACGTTTTGCGATATCGTGAGCCCCGTCGATTGAAAGTGTGCTTCGTCGATTCGAATCAGCTCTAAGACAAACCGGGTGATCGCGTAGACCGTTAGTACAGCTGCAAGGACCTGTCCATCACGGCTCCGATATGGATACACCGCTAATCCGAAGCAGCAAATCAGTAACGCGTTAATGGAACTGTATATCTGAGTCGGGTGGACAGGCTTGCTCCGAACCGGAAAGGGCGCCGCGGCGACCAGCGGTACGGTTCCGATGTTGGTTGTGATACTTATGTCCGGACCACTCTGCATCAGTACAATTCGGACATCGTTCAGAGTGCGGATGGTGTGCCCGTTGATCTCGATGACCGCTTGCCCCGCCGCCAGCGGTGTGTTCTCGATAATGTTCGAGTCTGTGATTTCCGCAATGTGGACGCCGCTACTGAATTCTTCGAAACGTAGTCCGTGGAACAGTCCGTTGCTTTGTTGGTCTTGATACGGCGGACTATCGGCTGGAAAAGTCACCGCCCAATTCGACGCGACACCTGTTTCGCAAACGCCTCCGTAGCAGCAACCGTTCATCAAGCAACCGACTCGCCCGATTGCCAAACCTAATGCCATGCTGGGCGCGATCAAATCGCCAATGGCAAGTGCCGGCAGTTTATTTCGCCACATGAAATAAGCGAAACCGACCAAACCGCCGATCAACGAGCCATAGACAACCAGTCCACCCTTAACCAGATTGACCATCTGGGACATCGTTGCCATTAGATCACCCGCAACGTGGATCTCATGCCAGTATTGAATTATGTAAAACAGCCGAGCCCCAACGATGCCGGGCACGAACATTGCAAACGCCAAGCCGAAAATTGTGTCAGCCGATACGCCACATCTTCCCGCGCGATAGACAGCCAAGCTAACGCCAGAAATAACGGCAAGCAGCACCATCGCGCCGTAACCACGAATCGGCAAACCGAGTATCGCGCCGGTCGCTGGCACGCGTTCTTCTACATTTGGAAGCACATAGACAATCGCCGCACCGACAAGGATCAGCACCGGAAACTGCGCTAATGTCTCCTTCGACCAGCCTTGTTGCTTCCACGCCAAGTATATGATCACGGCACCCAAGAGGCACCAAATGCCGAGCAGCCAACCGAATCCAAGGAACGGGATGCCAGAGATTTCGTGCGGGATGTAAAACAAAGTCTGCCGCATTCATGTGCTCCTTGCAAAACTTAACCCAAGCGACGATTGTCGATGAGCCTCGTGTTTCCAACCGACGCAGCGATCAGGGCGACCGCCGCCGAATTGATTTTATCAGTGAAGGGCTCCAGCGTTTCCGCATTGACGACCACCGCATAGTCGAGGCTGTCGACGTCGTCAAAAAGTCGAGTGCGCATCAGCGTTTCGAGTTCGCTCACGTTTCGGTTGCCACTGGAAAATTCTCCGGCAACAAAATCGAGAGTCTGTGACAGCGCAAGAGCTCGAACGCGGTCAGCGGGTGATAAATAACGATTGCGGGAACTCATCGCGAGCCCGTCCGTCTCGCGGACAATAGGGCACGGTTGCACAGCAATTGACATGTTCAGATCTCGGACCATGTGCTGAATCACGAGACATTGCTGGAAATCTTTTTCACCGAAGAACGCGATGTCTGCTGGCACGGCATGGAACAGCTTCAAAACGACGGTCGCAACGCCGCGAAAATGAACGGGGCGGTGCTCGCCCTCTAGACTGCTCGCGACCTTGGGTGGCTCGACGAACGTCGAAAAACCGGCCGGATACATTTGCTCGGTTGTTGGAGCAAACACTATGTCGACGTCGCGATCAGCCAGACCAGCAACATCTGCGTCAAATGTCCGCGGGTAGCGGTCCAGATCTTCACCTTCACCGAATTGAGTCGGATTAACGAAAATCGAAACGATGTGAAAGTCACACTGTGCTTTGGACGCGTCCACTAAACTCAAATGGCCTTCGTGCAGCGCTCCCATGGTCGGAACAAAGCCGATTCTTTTTCCAGATGCGTGCGCTGTGCGAACGGCTTGCTGGACCTCGGCAATGGAGCTGATGATTTTGGGCGAACTCATTGGAATTACTTCATGGCTTCAATTGCAGCAACCGCTTCGTTCTCGATCACGACCTGATCATCGGTGCTGATCGTAACAACAGGCGCAGCTTTCTGTTGGATCACAAGCTCTCTCATTTCCAAAGCAAGGTCTCGCTGTTCGGCACTTCCGCAAATCGGAATAATGAACAATTTAACCGAGTCCTTGGTGGCAACTTCGTTTAGCACTTTCAATGAGTCTACCCACCACAGTCGGTTTTGGTTCGAATTGCTCTGGTCGTCTGACGATTCTAGTGTTGTCGCATTATCAGCGGCAGAGCAATCGCCGGAACACTCACCATCAGGAGTGTATTGCAGAATTCCACGAGTTCGATCGACGATTCTTGAAACAAGATCAGGCGTGAAGTTGCTTCCACACAACACGAAATTCGGAGGCGCGGCTTGCAGATGTTCAAACAGCCTTCCGATGGTCCACTGGATTTCTGGATGAACCCAATCTGGAGCAATTTCCGCTGTAGGCTCCAAGACAAAACGGCGGCATGTCATCCTGGGGTGCGGAATTACGAGTGTTTCACTTTGTACGATCAGATCGTCGTAGAGCAGAATGTCCACATCTAACGTCCGTGCGTCCCACCGAATCCTGCGTTCGCGACCAAGCGTTGTTTCAACCTGTCGCAGTTGCCCCAGCAGCTCATGAGGCGGCAACACCGTTTTCAGAATTGCAGCCCCATTGAGAAATCCGCCCTGACCACTTGGTCCGCCAATCGGTTCGGTGCTCAGCCACTCGCTAACTGATTGCACCGACACATTCGGCAATGTCTCGAAATGCTCGATCGCAAAGTCCAAGATGGCTCGACGATCTCCCAAGTTGAAACCCAGGCCGATCAGACAACGAGCCATACTACATTCCGACGATCAAAACCTGCGTTCGTAACGAGTATTTAGGCGTGAATCGACTAGCCATTAAAGATTGTGCGCTGATGGCTTGATTCCCTTTTGATAATTGCCGAATCCATACGGAGTCGGATTGTATTCGCCCACGAAATCGACGTCGGCTTGCGCCGGAACGTCCATCTCCAATCCCCAATAGACGGAATTCACGAGTGCTCGGCGAAGGTCTTCACATTCCAGATCGGTCGAAGAGCCCATTGTCGTATTCACGACTCGAGATGCCTTGCCAGACGAACCGGTAAACGTCTTCGTCCAAAACAGTGGCATCATGGGATTGTTTTTTTCGCCCACAACCGGCTCATCGGTGGGCTGCATGCCTTTCAAAACCTGGCCGTGAAGTAGAACTTTTGCGTCATCACCAAGGTTTCGAATTCCGTAAACGTCTGTCGGTCCCCAAACGTCGCGAACACTATTGAGAATCGGGTGATTGCGATGCTGCCAATCGATAATACCACGAGTGCTTTCTACTTTGTGATGTCCGTGGTGACTGATCCATGTGTCGCCTAAAACCTGTTGACCAAAGCCGCCTTCCCAGTCCCCACCTGCGTTGTAAGAGTACTTTGCATATGGGCTGGCCTTGTCGCCGCCGTAGTTGAACGCGTGTGTCGCAGTTCGCATTCCGATGATCGGTTTCCCCGAGTTAACGTAGTCGTCCACATATTTCATTTCGTCATCGGGAAGTTTTCGAAAGCGTGTGGCGATAATCAGCAAGTCAGCTTTGGCGATGGCCTCAATGCCAGGAATGTTTGTCTTTTCTTCTGGATTGATCGTGCCGTCATCCGGGTTTACGGAAAACAAGACGGTGCAATCGAAGCCATGCCGAACTGCAAGAATCTTCCCGAGTTGTGGAAGTGCCTCTTCGCTGCGATATTCGTCGTCACCGGAGAACAGTACGACGTGCTTTCCCTTGCCCGGCCCGTCACTTCCCTTGTACTCAACCCACAGCTGGTCCTCGTCCGCGCCGCTCGCGCTAACTGGCACCTGCCCGATAGCGAATAGGGACAGAAACACAGTGGCATAGATATGTTGTTTCATTGATATTAGCTCGCATCGTCGAGTTTCAGACGTAACATCTTGTGGACTTATTGTAGAGCTTGCAGAATCGCAATAAAGCAGGGCGAAACGTTGTCGACGTGTGGAGAAAAAAACAAGCGGACGTGCAACCGCTAATATCCTGTTACATTTGCACCGGATGAACGACCGGCTTGTGCAGATTACAAGGCCGTTTCTGCCGAAATTAAGGGCTGAAACGCGTTCGTTGCGTACCTTCTGGTTTTTGAATAATATGGGTTGATAAGAACAGAATACGTCTTTATCCGCATGAGAATCTGCGGATAGTCTTCTCTTGAGGCGCTTGCGATGTCAATGGTCGAGAAATCGGCTGAAGAGTTCGCTCACCGTGTGTTCGACCTGAACTTGGTCAGCCAGCGGGACATGAATTCGGTCTGGGCCGAACTGGGATCGCGGAACGTCGCTGCGGAAGAACTGCAACGCGTTCTCTTACGCCGCGAACTATTGACAAACTACCAGGTGGATCGCCTTGCTCGAGGCGAACGTACGGGCTTCTTCTACGGAGACTACAAAGTTCTTTATTTGGTTGGCGCAGGTTCTTTCGCCCGAGTTTACCGAGCTGTCCATAAAGAAACCGGGAAAGTCGTCGCTCTTAAAGTCCTCCGAAAACGATTCAGCGAAGACCCTTCTGTATGCGAACAGTTCATTCGCGAAGGTGAAATGGGCGCTAAACTTCGGCACCCGAATATCGTTCCAATTTACGAAGTCACTGCGAACCGACGTTCACACTATATGGTGATGGACTTTATCGAAGGTCGAGACCTGCGTGAATTCATACGGATTCGCAAGAAGTTAAGCGTTGACGAGGCACTGAAGTTCTCGACGGATGTCGCAGCTGGGCTCGCGTATGCGGCCGAATTCGGCATACGCCATCGCGATCTCAAGTTGTCGAACGTTTTGATGAGCAGCTCTGGCCGAGCGCAATTAGTCGATTTTGGATTGGCTGCCGTCTCGGGCGAGATTGACGACGAGAGTGATGGCGTAAATCCTCGCACGATAGACTATGCAGGACTTGAACGGACTACTGGCGTTCGAAAAGACGATCCTCGCAGTGACATCTATTTCGCAGGCTGCATGTTTTATCACATGCTGACAGGCAAACCGCCGTTGGTCGAAACGAAGGACCGCTCGCAGCGACTAAGCAAAACGCGGTTTGAACAGATCCCGCCCATCACGGACCTCGAACCAGATCTGCCGCGTCGAGTCGTTCAAGTCGTAAAAAAAGCAATGGAGTTAAACGTTAAACGGCGATACCAGTCCCCTGCTGAGTACTTGGCTGACCTTCAACTGTGCGCGAAGCGAATGCACACAAGCGACGCGGAGCTCGCGATACTAGAAGAAGGTGCGAATCGCGCCGTCATGATTGTTGACTCGAACATCGAAATGCAGGATGTCTTTCGCAAAGGCCTGAAGAAAGTTGGCTACCGGGTATTGGTCGTAAGTGACGCGTCTCGGGCGATTGACCGGTGTAACACCAATGAAACGGTCGCCGACTGTGTTGTGTTTGGCTGTCACAGCCTTGGGCGTAGCGGGCTTGAAGCTTTCAACAAATTCGCTGAACTAGACGCGACGAAAAACACGCCAGCGGTTTTACTCCTGGCTGAAAAACAAGCTGCGCTCGCATCTAAAGCCTCGCTTGGCGAAAAGCGAGTTGTTGCGAAACTGCCTTTGAAGATGAAGGAGTTTCGCGGTCTTCTGCGCAGGTTGCTTGGTACTCAAGCACAAGACGCCTAGTCGCTGATCGTTTTCTGCGCTGTATTTCTGGCGGGGGTTCATGACGCGCCATTGAGGCGGCTCTGTTATCAGTCACGCATTTGGGGCGATACATTTTTGAAGTCGATGTCAACCCCTGCAGCGCAAACCAGATTTGATATGTAGCGCGTCGAACGGAACGCCGCCGTTTTCAAGAGAAATCCTCTGTCGCCCGTGTAAACCACGCAGTTTTTGTGATTGGATTTTTCTGCCACTTGTCGTCACTCGATTTCGTGATACCCTGTCAACGTCTTTAGGGTAGGACTCCCTGCTCGCCTTTCCCATCGAAGCGTTTTGCAACGGTGACGGACAGGTTTGTTTTTGCAAGTGACACACAGAGGACAGAGAAAATGCAATTCGTCCCCGTCGCGATTCTGATGATTGCAGGCGTAACTGGAACTGGTGACAAGTCCGGTATCGAATGGAAAACCCACTATGGGCAAGCGAAAAAAACGGCGCAAGAAACTAAACGACCGCTGTTGATCGTCTTGGAAGATCCCGCCAAACCAGCCGCAAAATTCAATGACGGCAAACTGGCATCAGAAGCAGGCCAAAAGGCCTTGCTGGAAAACTATTTGCTTGTTCGCGTTGACGTTTCAACTCCGTACGGACAAAAGGTCCAAGAGGCTTTTCGAGCCGACAAACTGCCGTACACGGCGATCACCGACAAGTCCGCAAAATACATCACGTTCCGCGGTGCTGGCAGCATGAAGCCAAGCGAGTGGGTCGCGGCTTTGAGTCGCCACAAAGCGGGCGAAGTTCGTCATGCCACGACGAAGCCAAGCAGCAAGTCAGACGGCGAAGCCGCGAGCTCGACTAACTACCAACCTGTTTATCAATACAACAGCTTCCCGTCATTCTCTTCAGGCTCGACGTGACGGAATTGTGTTAACTAAGTCACTAGTTAGTGACTCGATAGATCGCAAGTTCTACATACTTCCCGTGGCCTAGGGCCGCGGGTTTTTTATTGGAACTGCATGCCTCGATTGTTACGACCGAAGAATCGCCAGTTTCATACTGAGTGTCCAGTCTGAAGCCGCAGCTTTTAACAGGTACTTTCGCATCTGAGCCTGTCGCTTTACGCTGGTGGTTCGCACCGATGTGTCAAGGAAACGTCTGAAGCAACGAAAGGCAAAAAAACGATGGCTGATGTACAAGTCGGAATTGTAATGGGAAGCGATAGTGATTGGCCAAAAATCAATGCAGTAGCAAAAGCACTTGACGAGTTCGATATCGGCTACGAAGTTCGAGTCATGAGTGCGCATCGAACTCCGCACATTGTCGCTGACTACGCGATGTCAGCAGCTGAACGAGGACTGAAGGTGATCATCGCGGCCGCCGGCGGTGCAGCTCATCTGGCAGGTGTTGTTGCAGCGCACACACCGCTGCCGGTCATTGGATTGCCAGTACCAACGCCCGAACTTGGCGGTCTGGATTCACTTCTTTCGACGGTTCAAATGCCGGGTGATGTTCCTGTTGCAAGTGTTGCCGTGGGAATGGGCGGTCCGCGAAACGCTGGACTTTTCGCGGTGCAAATTATTTCAACCGGTGATCCCGCGTTGCGAGATAAATTTGCGGCCTTCAAGAAAGGCCTAGTGGACAAAATCACGGCCAAGGACGCAAAGCTACAAGACTCGATCGCCTCCGCGTAGCGCGTCACTGCGGCTCCGTCCCCGAATCAGCGATGTACCATTTAGCGCATGAGCAGCTCAAAAACGATTGGCGAAACGACTTCCGCAAAGGCTCCGGATTCCGTGCAGTGGGTCGGTGACTCGCGCGGCCATCTGCGACTTATTGACCAAACCGCTCTGCCGACTGAACTAAAGTTCATCGATTGCCATGATGTCGAAGCCGTTTGGGAAGCGATCAAAATGCTGCGCGTTCGCGGAGCGCCAGCGATCGGAATCGCCGCCGCGTACGGAGTCTGCGTCGCAGCTTCCATCGCGCCCGACGACGATGTTCCTCGTGTCGCTGAAGCTGCTGCCCAATATCTCGCGACTAGCCGCCCAACAGCAGTCAACCTGTTTTGGGCGCTAGACCGAATGCAGAAGATCATCGAAGGATCGACAGACTCCTGGTCCGCCGAAATGGCACCTGCTTTGCGAAACGATCTGCATCGCGAGGCAGGGGCCATTCATGACGAGGATCGAACAATGTGTCACGCGATTGGCAGATTCGGATCGACTCTAATTCCAGACGGTGCCGGAGTTCTCACTCACTGCAACGCAGGAGGATTGGCTACTGCGGAATACGGCACGGCGCTATCGGTGTTTTTCACAGCTCAGGACGAAGGCAAAAGCCTCCACGTGTTTGTTGATGAAACCAGGCCGTTGCTGCAAGGAGCAAGATTGACCGCGTGGGAACTAATGCAGCGCAACATCCCTGCGACGCTAATCTGTGATTCGATGGCGGCTCAAGTAATGCGCGAAGGCCGAATTCAGGCCGTCGTCACAGGCGCTGATCGTATCGCCGCCAATGGAGACGCTGCTAACAAAATCGGTACGTACTCCGTTGCCGTACTGGCCAAAGCACATGGAATTCCGTTTTATGTTGCTGCGCCGAGTAGTACATTTGATCTGAGCATCGCGACTGGTAACGATATTCCGATTGAAGAGCGCTCGGCGGACGAAATCACAAACGGATTCGGTCGACAAACCGCCCCGAACGGAGTCGAAGTTTACAATCCAGCATTCGACGTTACACCCGCCGACTTGATTGCTGCGATCATTACCGAAAAGGGGCTTATCGAACCCGTAACTGCAAACCGAGTTTCACAGGTGCTCAATCAAGCTCAACAGTGATTTGCAGCTCAATTGAACGCCATACGAAAGAGACCATTGTGCGCCCACTCATTTTGATACTGTTCGCTGCGTCAATCTGTGATGCCGAAGACCAACAAACATGGTCTGCTCGCCTCGGATGGCCCGTAGGCACACGCGTGCTGATCCTCCATGCCGACGACATCGGAATGTGCTACGAAGCAAACGTGGCCGCAAAGAACTATTTGCAAAATAATCATATCCAGTCGGCTGCGTTGATGGTTCCGTGCCCGTGGTACAACGAAATGGCGGATTGGTACAAGCAGAATCCATCGGAAGACTTGGGCCTGCATCTTGCCCTAACCAGCGAGTGGAAATGGTATCGCTGGGGACCAGTAGCTGATCGATCGACGGTGCCGGGCTTGCTCGACAAAGACAATTATTTGCACCGCGACGTGCGTGGTGTCGCGATGAATGCTTCGCCAAAAGAGATTGAAGTTGAACTTCGCGCTCAAATCGAAAAGGCTCTTCGGTCCGGTCCGCGACCCGGCCACATCGACACGCACATGGGAACGCTCTACGCGCGCCCCGACTACACCGAAGTCTATTTGAACCTCGCGCAAGAATATCGTATCCCAGCCATGGTCATTGAAGCGTCGCCAGAAACGATTAGCAAATTTCGCGAGCAGGGCTATCCGTTTAATGATGACATGATCAAAGTCGTGAAAAACTACAGCCTTCCAAAGCTAGACGATTTCCATTCAATCGAGTTCGCCGACGACTACCAGCAAAAGAAACAGAAGTTCTACGCTCAGGTGAAGTCGATGAAGTCTGGCTTGCATGAACTTATTTTTCATCCGTCGATAGAAACCGAGGGGCTACGGAACATCACGAACTCGTGGAAGCAACGAGTGTGGGAGGCACAAATGTTTGCCGATCCAGAAGTTCAACGGTTCCTCGAAATTGAAAAGATCGAATTCACGAATTGGAAAGAAATCATGCAACGGTTTGAGTCCTCAGACGCGGCGGGCAAGAACTAAACGAAGGAGCTGACCATCGATCCTATCGATACGTTGACTGAGTTCTTTAGCAACATGAAATCGTCCGAATGGCTGGACGTTGAGCAGGATACGATATTGCAATTTGCTGATTGCACCATGGACCGAGATTGGCTGCACACCGATCCGGATCGGGCGAGCGTTGACAGCCCTTTCGGAACTACAATTGCCCACGGATTCTGGACCGTGTCCATGCTGACGTGTTTCTCGCGCCAGATGATACCGACTCAGTATCCGGAAGGCATGCTTTACGGACTCAATTACGGTCTCGATCGAGTGCGTTTCATGTCGCCCATTCCGATCAGAAGCCGAATTCGCTGCCACGGCCAGCTGCTTAACATCGTGCCGCGTGGTGAAAACCGCTGTCTCGTTAGATCAAAATTTGAAATCGAAGTCGAAGGACAGGAGAAACCGGCTATGTCAGCTGAACGGCTCTGTCTTTTCGGATTTCCCGAATAGTCGACGAGCCGCATGGTTTTGCGTAGCAACCATCCGAAAGCTGCCAGCTCGCTCTTTGCGGAAATCGACGAATCTTCCAATAGACGCGAACAAACGGCGTCGATTCTGCGTCTAGAAATGGTATATTAAAGAAGGTTCGGCTGAATGTCGAATGTCGAATGTCAGAAAAACCGAAGCTTCGGGGGCGAATTGGATTCGACCGGATAGCAGAAGTGTCGGTGGCGTGTCGTGGTTGATCAGTTGGCCACGTTAAAAGCTGATCACTAAATTTATTTGCCGAAGGTAACTTCGCACTGGCTGCCTAAGAATAGGCAACCCCGGCTGAGGAGGTTTGTTGGAGACGTCCAAAAGCTGGTCACCAATTCCATCTAGTTTAAAGTCATGTCGAGCACGCTTTGAGCGAAATTAAGTTCTCGGATAAGCTTTGCTAGACCCGGTCGACAGGGGTTAGCAAGCCGACAATTAAACAGTCGACTACACACGTAGAAGCCTCCACGGAAATATCGCGGGACGCGGGTTCGATCCCCGCCGCCTCCACTGACGCATCTTCAATGCCAGAAGATGCCACGTCGCGACAAGCGGCGTCATAAACCCCTTGTTCGCAAGGGGTTTTGTTTTTGGGTTTCTCAGGCTGCGAAGTCGTCTCAATGCCAGCCGATGACACTAAATGTCCCTTAGGGCGTCTGTTCCCGCTGGCAGAGCGCTGCCAAGTCGTCTCTTCCTCTCCGCCGTCGGCTTCCGCTTTCGAGTCGCCGTGTCCGCGCTGCCAGGGAATTTTGCTCACCGCCTTCGCTTGGTCATCAATGCCGATGTGGGTGTATTTCATCGTCATCCGAATGTCGCTGTGGCGGGCAAGTTCTCGAGCTTCGGTAAGCGAAGCGCCACTTCTGAGCAACTCGGTAATGTGCGTATGACGGCCGGCAGCATGAAAATCGGCAACGCCGTCTTCCGTCTTGTAGGGAATTCCAACACGCTCCAGATCCTTCTTCACCATTAGCCAGGTGCGGCGCTTGGCCAGCTTCGGGAAGAGAGGCTTGCCAGGCGGCACCTCCACAAGCCATTCGCGGAGCAGTTCGACCAGTTCTGGATGCAGCGGCAGGACGTCCTTTCGCCGGTGCTTCGAGCAAGCGGCCGCCACGGTTAGCGTGGCCGGCTTAGCGTTGAGGTTGAAGCTCGCTGGAGTGAGTGAGGCG
>JAGQPC010000133.1 GCA_020426925.1 Planctomycetales bacterium
CGCAAGCTGGAAGCTTACGCCACAGCATTCTTTCGCGTTAGCACCTGACGGCCAAGCCACTCCCTGGGCCGATCTATCGATTCATTGCTTGCTGTGTGCCCCACCGATCACTGTACGGTATACTAACGGCTTCTGCTTCAATGTCGCGTGATTATGTCGGCGGCTGACTCGAACAGTCAGCCAACTACGGAGACAACGCTATGCTGTCGTTTACTGCCAGCGGCCCGAAACTCTGTGATGGGATCGCACGCCGAGAATTCTTGCGAGTCGGCGGTTTGTCAGCGTTCGGCCTCTCGGCGGGAATAGCTGCGAGTGCCGCGAACGCCGCAGTCAGTTCAACGGCAAAAGCCAAACGTTGCATCGTTCTATTCTTAATGGGCGGGCCTCCACAGCATTCGACTTGGGATCCAAAGCCCGATAACGCGGCCGAAATCCGCGGAGCCTACGGGCCAATTTCCACTTCGGTACCGGGAATTCAAATCAGCGAATTGCTTCCCAAAACAGCCACGCTCATGCACCACGTGGCGTTGCTCCGAGGAGTATCGACCGGCGACAACGCTCATTCGTCAAGCGGATATGCAATGCTGACCGGTCGGCCGCATCAACCATTAAACTTCGAAAACGCCAATCCGGGTCCACCAAACAACTGGCCAACGATAGGCGCTGTGGTCCAGCACTTGCAAACTGGAAAGTACGTGCTGCCGCCAGCGGTTCGATTGCCACAATTTATTTTCAACACCGACCGTTCCGTTTGGCCTGGCCAAGACGCTGGCTTCCTTGGAAGCACCGCCGATCCTTGGCTATTCGAAGGAGAGCCTGCCTCACCCACTTTTCAAATTCCCGAATTCCAACTTCGAGCAGATCAAACGCTTCAGCGACTCGATTTTCGCAAGGCACTGCTGAACCAGCTGGACGCAAAGCTCGGCCAGATAGAAGACAGCGAACAGCTGGCGACCTACTCTGAAAAGAACCAGCAGGCATTTCGCGTACTTCGGCAAGCAACGCAAGACAACGCGTTTGACCTAGCCAGAGAACCGGGCAAAATCCGTGAAGCCTACGGGATGAACCAGTTCGGACAAAGCGTCCTGTTGGCTCGTCGGTTGATCGAATCCGACGTGAAATTCGTGCAGGTGAATTGGTTTCGAGCCTCAACCGAGCCCGATGATGCTCCATCATGGGATAGTCACGCACGAGAGACGCTACGGTTGCGAACCGTCTTGTGCCCTCCGTTCGATTCCGCGTTTTCCGCTTTGCTGTCCGATTTAGTCGATCGAAGGCTGCTGGATGAAACGCTCGTTGTGTGTATGGCCGAATTTGGTCGCTCTCCAAAAATGAACGCCAACGGCGGGCGCGATCATTGGGGAAACGCGTTTTCAATAGCACTCGCCGGCGGTGGAATTCAAGGCGGAGCAGTCCACGGCTCAACTGATCGTCAGGGCGGAGCAGTTGCAAGTGGCCTCGTCCGCCCCAACGACATTACGGCGACCATATTCGATCGCTTGGGCTACCATCCGACGACTCAGATAAGGGATCACTTGAACCGTCCGTTCCCAATTAGCGATGGTCACGCAATCCGTCAAATCCTCAGCTAGTGCGAGACGCAACTTCGACACTAGCAATGTCAACTCGCAAGCCGCGTCGCTGACGAGATCCGATCCCTTGGTTTGAAAAGTCACATTGTGGGTTAGCTATTCGTCGAGCATACGCGAGCCCCCAGCGACCTTGTAAAACATTGCTGCCCGTTCGCACTTACAGCGTCCGCGCAACGCACGATCTGTCTGCCATTTGATCGCGGACTTAGAGCACCTTGCGCACAACTTAACGATTTCTGTTCGGATTGCGAACTTGGACCGACAACCATACGGTCCGCTAACTGAGGAACAGACACGCCTCGCCATGTATTGGATCAACGAGGCAATCCACAACGTCGTTCAATTCACTCGCGAACTGAGGTTGGATCGTAAGTCCTGGACGCGCGATGAAGTCTGGCAGTGGATTGATGTGTGGCTTGGATACGATCATGCGTCAATGTACATCAGGTAACCGTTCACGGAATTTGCGCGTACGTTTATCGTGTTGCGTTGCTTTTGGGTCGAATCTGACAGTGAAGCGATTAGCGGGGCGATCAGGATGAGTCTTGGGTCGCGATCAACGAAGGAAACGGGTTGCCGGAGAAGTGGGCGGCGACCGCGTCGGTGAGATAGTCGAATACTGATCGACTTTGTTGTTCGCATGTGGTGATGACGGTCCAAATCCGTTCGCACCAACTTCGTCCGTTCTCGCTGCGAGTGCCTTGAGTCATTCGGCGGTGAATCGCGACGAATCGGATGGCTTGCTCGGCGAGATTGTTGGTGGGTTCAACGCCGGGCGTCGTGATGAATGTGAAGTAACTTTCGAAGTGCTCGACGAACCGGTCGCCTAAGTTGTCTGCCTCGCGAGTGCCCGGCGACTCCATGATCGCGTCGTGGACCATGTCGTTGCGAATGCGCGTCAACGCGTTGCGGAATCCGGCTTCGGTGGCATACTCGTCTCGGCGATGAAGCGTTTTGAAGAGCTTTCGCAAGTGCTCCAAGAGCCGCTCGCCGTGTTCGCGGTTTTGCTTGTTCGGATGCGTCGCCAGGAACTTGACGTCGCGGATGAAGTGAGCCAAACAAAACTGCACGACGACGTTGAAGTCTTTCATGTATTTTCGGTACGCACTGAAATAGTCGCAGCCGAGCACGCCGTTGAACTCTTCGCCGAGCACCTCGACCAGCACCTGCGAGCCTCGCGACGGCGAGATCTTGTAGACGGTGAACAAAGCCGCACGAAAGCACCACGTCCACAGCCGTTTGCCGTTTTCTTTATGGCCCGTTTCGTCAACGTTAAGCCGTTCTTGTCCGGGCAACATCGCCAGCAGTTGCTCGTACGGATCGAGTATACTGTCGGCGACCTTCGCCACCACTTTCCGAAGTTGACCTCGGCTGATCGTGACTTGCACAACATCGCGGAGAAACTTGCGAATCGACGTGAACGACATGTGGCACGCGCTTTTGCAGTACCCTACCAACGCAGTCAAACGTGGTCCGACAAGTCCCGCTTTCTTCAGGTCGTCGGGCCAACGAATACAATGTTGTTTGCCGCATTGCGAGCACTGTTGCGTCAGCCGCCGGTGTTCTTCGACTGTGATCGGCAGCGACGCGAGATCGACTTGCTGCAGCACCTTGTCGGGCGCGTCGGTCTCGACGAGTTTGCCACCGCAGCACGGACACGCTTCGTAGAAATAAATCCAAGTGTTATCGATTTCGTCCGGCCGAAACGGAGGCCGTTCGTGACGCGTGTGGCCGGGCTGACCACCGCGAGTGCGTTTCTTGTCGGTCGTCTTCGCACCGGACGACTGCCCATCGGACGACGAGCTGGATTTCGGGTTAACGATATCGCTCGACGGAGGCTTCGATGAATTCGACGAGTTCTTTTTCGCCTTCGCAAGCTGAGACTCCAGCTTCGAGAGTTTCGCTTCAAGCTTCTCCAGCCGTTTTTCCAAACGCTTGCAATTTGAACAATTCGACTTTTTCTTCTTCGCCGACATATGCGGCTAATAACAAAACCGCAATATCCAAGGAAGACCAATTCAGGGCCCGTGAACGGTTACGTTCATTTGATTATCACACACAGCAGAAGAGACCAAAAGCGCGAACTACCAACCTTAGTAGGCACAGACAGACAGTGCAAGCACTACGGTCGCACTGCCGTTCCGTCTCTGCGCCTGATTGGTTCCCAGTAACCAGGGTGATCCGGAAGTGGATATTTGGCGGCAAGCTGTTCGTTGATGTCGACGCCGAAGCCTGGTTTTTCGTTGACGTGCACGTAGCCGTTTTTGACTTCGGGACAGCCGGGGAATACTTCTTGCAAGCGATCGTTGAATCGAGGCCCCTCTTGAATTCCGAAGTTGTGAATCGCTAAATCAAGATGAGCGTTACACGCATGACCGACCGGAGACACATCGCCAGGGCCGTGCCATGCGGATCGGACAGCAAAGTGCTCGGCCAATGTCGCCAACTTGCGAGCGGGCGTTAGGCCGCCGATTTGCGATAGGTGCACTCGAATGAAGTCGATCAGCCGATCGGTAATCAACCCAGTCCACTCGTGAGGACTGTTGTAAAGCTCGCCCATTGCGATCGGGCAAGACGTTTGCTGCCGCATGTGTTTGAAATAGCCGATCTGTTCTGGCGACAGCGGATCTTCGATGAAAAACGGATGATACTGTTCGAGCTCCTTTAACAGGCCGATCGCTTGAATTGGTTCGATGCGTTCATGCACGTCGTGCAACAGTTCAATTTTTTCGCCGAACGTCGTTCGCATGTGCTCGAACACTTTTGGCATCATGCGAAGATACGGGCCGGGGTCCATATGTCCGTCGACGGGCTGTCCAAATCCCGCGTCGCGAAAATCGGGCTGAGTCGACAAGTGCGGCGAGCCATACGCACCCAACTGAATTCGAATGTGACGAAATCCGTCTTCTACGTACCGGCGAACAGAATCTTCCAATTGTTTGATATCGCTGCCGCTCGCGTGCGTGTAGCAATCAACAGCGAACCGACATTTGCCGCCAAGCAATTGGTAAACCGGCATGTTTGCTCGTTTGCCTTTGATGTCCCACAACGCCATGTCGAGCCCACTCAGAGCGTTGTTCAGCACCGGACCGTTCCGCCAGTAGGAACTGGTGTAAGCGTTTTGCCACATGTCTTCGATGTTGTCGACGTTGCGGTTTCGCGCGAACGGATCTAAGTATTTGTCGACGGCCTCGACGACTGTCAGTGGTCGCTGGTTGAAGGTCGCGCAGCCTAGCCCGTACAAACCGGGCTCCGTCGTTTCGACTTTCACAACCACCAATCGAATCCGGTTTGGCGCGGTCGCGATCGCCTTAACTTTACGAATGCGAATCGGCTGCTGACCTCGGTTGATTTCTTGCGACGTTCGAGCGTCGGCTTCTTCTTGAGCTGCAAGTCGTGCGGCCAGCGAGGGAAACGCCGCGACGCCAGCTAACATTCCGATCGCTCTGCGGCGGTCAATGCTTTTGTTGCGTGTTGATCGATGCATGATTTGATCTCTTTGACTTCTAGATTTGCAATTACAGCTACCGACGTTTTAGCACATGTCGAAGCTCAATGCGCAACGATCGTTGCAGTACTTCTTAGTTGGCACTCCGAATGAGACCGTGTAGCATCATGAGAATCCCGATTGCAGCCGTGTTCTTCACTCTCCCTCTGGGCCCTCTGGGAGAGTCGAGCTGAAAGCTCGGAGAGGGCTTGGCCAGGAATCCTCCCCGGGCTTTCAGCCCGACCCTCCTTAAAAAGGAGGGTGAATTGAGCCGTTCAAAAAACGCTCCCGAGCAAAAAACGGAATTGGCGAGCGTTAACACGACACACAACGAAGAAATTCAAGCCAAGATTTCTTTGACGACGCGACCACCAACATCCGTCAGGCTTTCTTCGCGCCCTTGATGAAAGTACGTCAGCAGCTCGTGGTCCAGTCCCATGATGTGCAAGATCGTTGCGTGCAGGTCGTGCAGATGCACTTTGTTTTCGACTGCTTCGAATCCGAACTCGTCGGTGCTGCCATATTTCATGCCGCCTTTCACGCCGCCGCCGGCAAGCCACATCGAGAATCCGTACGGGTTGTGGTTTCGGCCCGGTGCGTTCTTGCCTTCGCTAAATGGCATGCGGCCGAACTCGCCTCCCCAAAT
>JAGQPC010000134.1 GCA_020426925.1 Planctomycetales bacterium
TCAATACGCTCTTCATGATTGTACTAACGCAGTTTGTTTAGATTGTCGCCCGATCAGATGATCCAAAAGAACGAACCGCTGTTGCGATATTGTATCGAATCGAGCGGTAATTGCTGAGTGCATGTAAGTTGTGTCGCCACGTACGGCTCTGACTCATGATCCTGCGGAAGTGGTGCATACTAATTCGCAAGCCAGAGGCTTACGCCACTTTTTACGGCGCGTCGAGATTCACATTCCTAAACAATTGCCACAACAAGGCTTCGCGTCGGTGTGCAGGACTGTTACGATCAACCTGCTGGGTATGCCCCCACGCCCTTGAGGAAAGCACAATGAAGTGGCAATTTGTTCAATCGCTAGCGATAACCTGCTGTATCTCGTCAACCTTATTTGCGCAGACGCTGGAGTTTCGCTACGAGTTTGACTCGACCGAGGATGCGTCTGTCGATTCAACGGGCCAACGGGCAAATCTTACTCTTCTAACGAACGGCGAAGAACATCGGCTTGGGGAGCCATCGTTGGTCGGTGGTGATGGTTATTCCACTGGACTGAACGCACCTGGCGACGGACACCCGACCGGTTCGTTCATCCTTGTTCCCGACGCTCCACAACCGGAATCGTTCAGCGTCTCCTTGTGGATGAAGCCAATTTTCACTGGCACGACGGAGGCGATATTTGCTCGAGACGATCGATGGTGGCCGTCTCCGTGCAACTTTTACTGCCTGTACATTGACGAAGCTCAGTCGTTGGTCTGGAAAACGGGTGGCATGGAAACGATCCTGACTGACGAAGGAATTATCGAAGAAGACGAAATTCATCACGTCGTCGTAACGTATTCAGATACGGATGGCCCGGACACTGGCAGTGCGGACGTTACTCGCGTTTACGTCAACGGAGAATTAGTTGGTGAGGAAGACAACCCGCAAGAAATCCCGTCGCTGGACGCGCTACAAGACGCCAACAACATCTACGAACTGTTTTGGCTGGGGACGTTGTCGAGCTTCGGCGGCTACAGGGGCGAGCTTGACGATTTGCAATTCTACAACGGCGAACTGACCGCAGCCCAAGTCACGGAACTGTACTCAAACCCTGGCACCGCAATCGGAGGAGGCGGCAACGGCCCGGACTTTGACGGTGACGGAACGCTCGACATCGACGACATCAACATGCTGACGGAGGAAACAGCAAGCGGTGCGAACACTGCCAGCTTCGACCTAACCGGTGATTCTATCGTCAATCAAAGCGACATTGCAGCGTGGCTTGACGAGCGCAACACGTGGGTCGGCGATTCGAACTTGGACGGCGAATTCAATAGCACGGACTTCGTCGTCGTCTTTACTGCGAACGAATACGAAGACGCAGTCGATGGCAATTCGAATTGGAGCGAGGGCGACTGGAATGGCGATGGCGATTTTGACAGTAGCGACTTCGTTGCTGCTTTCACCGCCGGAGGCTACGAAAAAGGCGTTCGCCCAGCCGCAGTGCCAGAACCAACCGCGTGCGTGCTGGGACTGATCGGTCTGTTCGGGCTGATGCAGCTTCGCCGACAACCGTAGATCTTAGTCGTCGACGCTAAAGATCGCCGGGTCCACTGGGAGCATGTGCAACGTTTTGCGGTACTTAACTCTCCCCCTGGGAGAGTCGCCGCGCAGCGGCGGAGAGGGCAAACGCCGAAACCGCTCGACGATCTCACACAATGCATCACGATACGGCGTTGCACTCCAACAGCTGGTCCAGTGCGTCCAATTGGACCTTCAATGAAGATTCTAACTTGACCATTCGATCTCTGCACGCGATGAAGTCGGCGTCGCGAGCGAGCTGTTCCATCGATTCGACGGTCGCGACCGATTGCACTCCACCAAGGTTACTCGCCAGGCCTTTCAGCGAATGCACTTTCTCCAGCAGGTCGGCCTGTTCTTCAGATCCTAACGCGTCCTCAATTTCCCTGATGTACGTCGGATACAACGTGCGGAATGTACTAACCAATTCGCTCAGCAAGTCAAAATCTTGCGCGACTCGGTCCATTAAGCCAGAGACGTCGACGATTGGATTATCGGTCGTTTCGATCGTTGATGCGTTTGTCTCTGTCGTGCATTCTGGCTCAGTTTTATTTGAGCGAACTGCATGAGCGATGGTCGTCCTTAGTTCTGCGATTTGAATTGGCTTTGAGATGTAGTTATCCATCCCACTCTCCAAAAATCGCTCGCGATCGCCTTTCATCGCATGAGCGGTCAAGGCAATGATCGGTACGTGACTCGATGTTGCTTGCTCGAGTTTGCGGATCGCTTTGGTGGCTTCCATCCCGTCCATCACCGGCATCTGCACGTCCATGAGAATGACGTCGTAGGTCTGATCGAGACGATAAGCGTCGACCGCCTGCTGACCATTCGTTGCGATCGTCACATTGTGGCCCGACTTCTCTAAGACGCCAACCATCAATTGTTGATTCACACAATTGTCTTCTGCCAACAGAATTCGGTAGGTCTCAGACGTGTCATTGCCCGAATGACTGGACGACAGATCGCCTCGGGCGATCACGGACAGGATTGTGTTTACCAGCTCCCATTGATGAACCGGTTTGAAAACATGTGACGCAATTCCAATCTGGCGGCACCGTTCAACTGCGTTGTCGGAATCGGCGGCAGCTAACATCAGGATGACACTCCGATCAGCATCCTCCCAGATTTCTTGAACACGCTCCGCGACGTCAAAACCGTCGACTTCTGGCATTTCCGCGTCTAGCAACATTACGGGGAACGGCTTCTGTTTTCGGGCACGAGATTCGATCAGCTCTATCGCGGCCGCTCCGGACGAGACAACCGTCGGAACCATATTCCATCCGGCCAAGATCTCCTCCAAAATTAGTCGGTTGTTTGCGCTGTCATCGGCCACCAACACTTCCAGGCCATGCAGTCGCTCTCTGTCGACTGGTGATATTTCAACAGCGTCTTCCGCCGCCGGACGATTGAATTTCGCAGTAAATTGAAAACAGCTTCCTTTGCCAAGTTCGCTTTGAAGTTCCATCGTTCCTCCCATTAGCCCTACCAGTTTCTGAGAAATCGTCAGACCAAGTCCCGCACCACCGTATTGCCTAGTCGACGATCCATCCGCCTGTATGAAGGGACTGAAGATCGCCTGCTTCTGCTCTTCAGATATGCCAATTCCAGTATCTTCGACTGCGAATCTCACAACGACTGCGTCTTCATACTCATGTTCCACTTCGACGCTTATGAAGATCTCACCTTTCTCGGTGAACTTGAGCGAATTCCCAATCAGGTTCACGAGAATCTGTCGCAAGCGGAGTGCATCACCCACGACGATCCGTGGAACGCTTACGCGGGCACGGTGCACCAGTTCGATTCCTTTGCGATGCGCTTGCAGGCCAAACATCTTCATCGTGTCACCGATGAGCTGCTGCAAATCGAACGGCTCGCGATCCAGAACAAACTTGTCAGATTCCATGCTTGAAAAATCGAGCACATCATTCAATACGGCCATCAGCGAAGCAGCGGAGCTTTGAATGAGCTCCAAGTTTTGCAGCTGTTCTTTGTCGGTGCTGGAAACCAACAGCAAATCGGTAATCCCGATGATCCCATTCATTGGAGTGCGAATTTCATGGCTGATATTCGCCAAGAACTGACTCTTTGCAATGCTCGCCTGCTCTGCAGCGTTAATGGCCTGTTGTAGCTCGTCGGTCCTCTGCTCAATCTTCTTCTCTATCTGATCGTTCGCCAGCTCCAGTTCGGCCGTGTGGCGAGTGACTCGAAACATTTCCTTATTGGCCGAGGCTATGATCAGAATTAAAAAGAAATCTTCAAACAGAAGCCATCCGATCTGTCCCGACCATTGCCAGAATTCGAAACTGGACGATCCGAAATATATGCTTTGAGAAGAATAGACACCGCCCAGACACTGCTCGCCCACGACTACCAACGTCGCCGACGCAAGCACTCGCCAGTCACGATAAATCGCAATCACTGCCAACGAGCCAAACAAATGATGGTGCGATTCAAACCGGCCACCTGTGAAATGAATAAATAGAGCCGTGAACAACACTTGCGAGATGCAAAACGCGTGTCGAGTAAACGAGCGACCGGACGATTCGATCAGACACGCCAGTGGAAGAACACACAACACACCGCCCAAAGTTGCAGCCAGCCATACATGCTCATTGGATTGGCCTGAGATAGCCGATGTGTGCGGAGAAATCCACCGAGCAGCCATGACCAATGCAGCCCACTGAATTAGCATGAGTGCTGCAAACACTCGGTCTGTCCGTTCGTAGACCTTCTGCCTGTGCGCGAGGAACAACTCTCTGGCACGATCTCGCAATGTCACATCGTCAGCACTGAACGCGAGATCTGTCATGACGCTGCTCCTTCAACGGACTTTACCCATTGACTCGGTGCGGCATCAATGTCCGACGTCAGCATTTCCTGCTGTTCGACACAACAACACACAGCAATGGCTGCGATAGTCCAAACGACGATGACAATGCGCAATTGCAAGATTCTGCCCCCAAGCAATAACGATCATTAGCGCGAATTATTCAGTACACGAGAGGCAAATCCGAAGGCTGTCCGAACCTTGGCTAGCGACGCTTCGCGACTAGCGCAGTCACGCTGCCAACGTAGACATGAACCTCCACAACATGAAACTCGGAGCAATTCCGCGTTTCCGTAAAACTGCCTCTAGAGCAGCGTGTACCAACAGATAGTAGGACACGCGCAAGCAGCGTGGCGTGAATCACAAAGAAATATCGCGATCGTTCTTTCAATCTGCATTCGACCAAGTAATGCGATGACGGGCTGTGTCTATTCTGTCGAGCGTTTGCGGAAATCCGCATTCTCCTTGCGCGGTATACAGGTACAATCAGCGAAGGTTCGAGTGGCAGGACCGTCTCGTGGTATCGATGTTAGATGCCGCTCACGCTAGACTTGGGATTCCACCTCTAATCGATCATCTTACGGACTACTTTGCACTATCGATATGCAACCAGCGATCTCAATTTCCGACGTCGATGTTGAGTTTCGTGGCGAGTCTGCCATAAAAAACATTTCACTCGACTGCCCGACCGGCAGCATCACATCGATCGTCGGGCCAAGCGGTTGCGGGAAATCCACATTGCTACGATGCGTAGCATCATTAGTGACACCGCATTCTGGGCGAGTAGACCTCAGCTCGGCGATTTCCAGGGACGGAATCGCCTTTGTTTTCCAGCACGCGAACCTGCTGCCTTGGCGAGACGTGCATCAAAACATTCGGCTGCCCGTTGAGCTAAACGGTGAACCGAAACTCGCCCAAATGCAGCGAGTCGATGAAGTCCTGAAGCTCGTGGGCTTGCTAGAACAAGATCGAACGAAGCTACCGCGAATGCTGTCCGGAGGCATGCAAATGCGAGTCTCATTGGCTCGTGCGCTCGTGATGCAGCCCGAAGTTTTGCTGCTGGACGAGCCATTTGCGGCGTTAGACGATATTCTCCGCCAACAGCTCAATGAAGAACTCCTGCGTCTATGGTCGATGCAACAGTGGACGACTCTGTTCGTAACGCACAATGTTTCCGAGGCGGTGTTTCTTAGTCAACGCGTCGTTGTGATGACCAGTCGACCCGGCCGCATTGCCAGCGTGATCGATGTGCCGTTTGAATATCCTCGGCCCGCCTCACTGCGAGCATCGGCCAAATTCGGATCACTAACGGGACAGGTCTCTGATTCTCTTCGTGAGGCATCGCTATGAGTACTCGCCGCGTCTCTCGTTGGGTTGTGATGAATCTTCTGCCACCGATTGTCGCAGCAGTAGCTCTAGTTGTTTTCTGGGATCTGGCAGTTCGCGTATTCGACATCAAGAAATTCATTGCTCCGTCTCCCGCTGAAATCGTCAAAGCGATGATCAGCGATCGAGCCGATTTGCTGAGAGCCTGCTGGCTAACTGGCCGAGCTGCCGTGGTTGGTCTGTGCATCAGCATTTTGGTCGGTACGTCGATTGGTGTGCTGTTCGCAAAATCATCGATCGTTCGCCGAGGCCTTTATCCTTATGCAATTTTTCTCCAGACTGTTCCGGTCGTCGCGTTCGCCCCTCTGCTGGTCCTGTGGATCGGCTACGGTGTCGCGAGTGTCATCGCAGTGACATTTGTCCTAAGTCTGTTTCCAATTATTACGAACGTTACCGTGGGAATGCTGGCCGTTCCAAAGAGCTACCACGAGTTGTTCGGCATGTACGGAGCCACTAGCTGGCAACGATTTTGGAAGTTGCAATTCCCGTTTACGGTCCCGCACCTGATCACCGGGATTAAGGTGAGCGCCGGACTCGCGACAATTGGCGCGATCGTTGGCGAATACTTTGTTGGTCACGGAGCAAGTGGTTTAGGACTCGGTTTCATGATCCGCCAAGCGGTCGACATGAACCGCACCGAGCGGCTATTTGCCGTCGTGCTGTTATCCACGCTGCTGGGCGTCGCGATGTTTTCCCTGACAAGTCTTCTCGCCGAAACCGTGCTAAAACGATGGTGCCGCACCGACTGAGAGCGCGTGTCCCAGTTACGAAGCGACTACACGTGGCTCGAAACCACGCAACTTGAAAACACAACTGCCTGGAGTGTTCCCGAATGACAGACGAGCGACGTTCAGACATTCTGATGTACGTAATCTCGGACAACGGGCGTGAGCGAACATTGCTTTCGCTGATGCCGCTGGACGATGGCTTCGAACGTGGAATTCCGTCGGAAGCGATTCTGGGTGAACTCGCTGAAGGAGCGGTGGCAGTTTCTGAAGCGTGCTTCACGCCGAACGTTGCGTTCATCAAATTCATGCACGAGTCCATCGCGACACACGTTCAAAGCTGTCCGTCGCTGATCGATCGTGCAAAGCGACTGGGCGCAGGAAAACTTCCGCTGCTGGACGGACGAGTTCCCGATGGACAGAAACAAGTCAACGCCGCTGATGTGATTGGACTTTTGGACGTTGAGGCCGAACGAATTGTGCGCTACACCGCAAACATGCAACACAAAATCGTTTATGACGATCAAGTCATGAAGCTCGAACCGTTTTTGCTCGAGCGACTCATCGGCGACATCCTGCGGCAAGACCCGCTAGATTAGCGCTGCGACACAGAATTAATTTCGATTCGGCTGAATGCGCGGCGGAGTCTTCTCCTTCGCGTCAAACATGCCTCCACCGAATCCTCCGCCCATGCCACCCATTCCGCCGCCGAACGAACCTTCGCTGTACGATTGACCGTTCTTAACCTTTTCGATCAAACTTGAGATTTCACGATGGGCCGGACGTGTTTGTCGGATTACGAGCACCGATTGCTCGACGACTGCCGACGAGCCTTCATTAGTCAGCGGTGTCGATTCCAGCATTCGAATCGTGCCCACAGCGTTTGTGTTTTCGGCGGTCTGCCACGTTCCAGGTGCGATCTCCTGCTTAATGTAACGCTCGACGCTTAAAGCCATAGGCGTGTAGAGCTTGTAATAGTAAGTCAAAACTTCCGTGTCGGGATCGACGTATTCGTCGCGCCGCTTGGAAGACTTCAATGCCGTTCGATACGCTGTCAGCAAGGCGATCACGTCGTCGTGGATCGGTTCGAGAGTACTCACCACCATGGTTCCTGGCTTCGGGAACGACAACGTGCCGTCTCCTCCGACATCGTCCCACGAATCAGGATGAGCTTGTGACACAATCGCGTCATGCAGACCGTCCGACTCGCTTCGATTCCTGCACAGATCGCGAACGTCGTACACGGCTGTTTTACGAACGCGTTCGGCAACTTCCGGAGTCGTGACTTGAAGCACACCGTCTCTCAGCACCCAACGTAGTTCCAATTCGCTGGCGATGACACTCACGACAGTCTTGACACTTCGATCGGACAGATGCAACGAAACCGGTTCTCGGCCGCGAATCCGCTTTTCACGCAGCGATTGTGAATCGAGACGTATGTCGATGCCTGATCGCTCAGCAAGATCGCGTATCACTTCCTCCAAAGGCATGTCATCAAAGCTGACGGTTACATTTTCGGACAGTTTGCTGCGAATCTCAATGTGCTGAGCAGGATCCGCGACATACGTTTGCCTTCCGTGTTCTCGCAGAGCTGCAAGCAAGCCTCGCACATCGACGTGAACTGCGTCTGAGTTCCGAATGAACATCACGTCGCCAAGGATCTCTTGAACGCCCTGGCCACCAACATCGTCCCACGAATCGGGCGACATGTGAGATACAACCGCATCCACGATGGAATCCCAGTCATAGCCAGCATCGATCAGATCGCCGATGTTGTACGGTCGCGTTGTCATTTTGGGCGATCCATTGTCGGAATCGATTGCCGCTAGGTGCAGCACGTCATCTTCGACATACCAATGAACTCTCGCGGCGTGTAGACGATTAAGCAACAAGTAGAGCGGCTGATCATTCAATCGATCTGTGTGCGTTTCGTTCAGCGAAAGCCCGGCCGTGACAAATGAACGCTCGTCAACCAGCACCGGCAAGGAACAGTTCGCCCGCAGCCAATCGGCGATTTCGCGAATCGATGTCCCGTCGAACTCGACCGTCGCTTTCTCGGCCAACGCTTCCGGCATCAACGACGCCGGGTCAATCGTCTTGGGTGAGTCGCTGATGGTGATCTGGTCCGTTGTGGTCTCGGCTTCTTGTGAGAGCCCGACCGATCCACAAGCCAAAACGACGACGATGGCTAGAAGTGAAACTCGATTTGCCCAGATTCGCATGGTTCGCCTCGTACTGTTCGTTGCCCCGATTCACGTGAAATCTTACGTTACCACGAGGCGAAAAACGGAGTCAAACAAACATTGCAAGTTTTGGCTTGACAGTCCCCAACGGCTACGAAGCTACCGACTTCGTCATCTTTTGGTCGATTGTGCCTTGTGATAATATTCACAGCCTTGCAGTGACTGACTGCCGAGTTCGATTTTGGGCCGGTAACCACCGGATAATAACCTCAACCAATGACCGCCCAACCCTCTACTATTCAAGCACTTACGGCGAGATTCACAAATCTGGCCGTGTCCGAATTCCGTGGTCAGTCGCGAATCGCTTTGCCATCGAGCGAACTGCTGAGCGCCCTCCAGTTTCTAAAGGACGAATTGGAATTCGACTATCTGGTTGATATTACCTGCGTCGACTACCTACAGTATCGCGGCGCTGAGCATCGGTTTGGGTTGGCATACTTAATCGCCAACTCCGAATCGTCCGAACGACTGACGATTCGTGTGATGTTGGACGAGCCCGATCTGAAAGTGCCCTCGATCGTGTCGCTCTGGGAAGGAGCCAATTGGATGGAGCGCGAAGTTTGGGACATGTACGGCATCCGCTTCGAAGGCCATCCGAACTTGAAACGAATCTTGCTGCCCGAAGAGTTTTCCGCTCATCCGCTCCGCAAAGACTACCCATTGCAGGGCCGCGGCGAACGGCACAATTTTCCCGTAATCACCCGCGGCGAAGCGTAGGAGCGACCAGATGGCGACGGTTACGGACGACGTAGCAGAAAAAGCCGGTGAAGATTACCTGTGGACGCTCAACTTCGGCCCGCAGCATCCCGCAACTCATACGACGCTTCGCATTGTTTTGAAGCTTGATGGCGAACGAGTCGTCGAAGCGATACCGGACATCGGGTATCTCCATTCAGGCTTCGAAAAAATCGGCGAGCATCTCGACTACAACCAGTACGTCACTGTGACCGATCGGATGAACTACGTTTCGCCGATGGCCAACAATGTCGCGTGGCATCATTCGGTCGAGACGTTGCTCGGCATTGAGCCAACGAAACGCTGCCAATACATTCGCGTGATCATCAGCGAACTCGCTCGAATCAGCGATCACATGCTGTCCGTCGGAGCAATGGGGCTCGACACCGGCGCGTTCACGTTCTTTCTGTACGCATTTTACATGCGTGAGCGCGTGTATGACATCTTCGAAACACTCTGCGGCGCCCGCTTCACAAACAGCTACACGCGAGTCGGCGGTGTCTCGCAGGACATGACTCCATTGGTGATCGAAAAGATCCGGTCGTTCTTGAAAGAATGCCCCAAAACGATCGATGACATGGAACGGTTGCTCAATCGAAACCGTATCTTTGTTGATCGAACGAAAGGTGTCGGCGTTCTCACCAGAGAAGAAGCGATCAACCGATCGTGCAGTGGACCGGTGGCTCGCGCGAGCGGTGTTACTCGCGATCTGCGGAAAGACGAACCGTATTTGTGCTACGACGACTTTGATTTTCGAGTCTGCTGCGCGAAGGCCGGAGACTGCTTTGCTCGATTCTATGTCCGAATTGCCGAAATGCGTGAGAGCCTGAAAATCGTCGAACAGGCTTTGGAAAACCTGCCGGCTGGCGACTACAAAATCAGTATCGACGAGCGAGTGGCTTTGCCGACCAAGCAACAAGTTTACCAGACGATCGAAGGCACGATTACACACTTCGAACTTGTGATGGCGAACCGAGGAATCGTCGTTCCCAACGAGGAATCGTACGCCGCGGTCGAAGCACCCAATGGCGAGCTGGGCTTTTACATCGTCGGTGATGGAAGCGATGTCGCCTATCGAGCTCGTTGTCGCCCGCCATCGTTCATCCACTTTGCGGCGTTCCCGCACCTGATTCACGGACATACGCTAAGCGACATTGTGGCAGTCCTGGGCAGCTTAAATATCATCGCGGCGGAGCTGGACCGATAAGTTTCGCTGAGACGCACGTGGTAGAAATTAGTCAAACATGACCGCACAAACTGAGAAGATTTTAACCGACGAGATGATCGCTGAGATTGAAAGTCTTTTCGCGCGTTATCCATCCAAACAAGCCGTGACGCTTCCGGCGCTGCATATCGTCAATCGCGCAATGCGATACGTTCCCATCCAGGCAGTCATCGAAATCGCTGAGCTGTTGGAGTTGGCTCCGTCGCAGGTTCAAGACACGCTGACGTTCTACGGTTTCTTCAAACAAGACAAACCGCACGGCGAAACTCGAGCATGGGTTTGCCGATCGATCAGTTGCGCGTTGCGTGGCGGCGAAGAAATCCTCGATCACATGTGCGACCAACTTGGAATCCATCCCGGCGAAACAACTGGCAATGGCAAGCTCACGGTTGAGCTCGCTGAATGCCTGGGAGCATGTGAATTCGCGCCGTGCATGCTGGCTGGTGACAAACTGCACAAAGACATGACCACCGAAAAAGCAGATGAGTTTATCCGCGAGGCCCAAAAGTAAATCCAGATCCTTGTGATGTTTGTTTAACCCGACGCTATAGCGAGGCAGAAACACCTCGCCTGCAGCATCGGGTTAAGCGAAGTTGCTGACTAGTTTTGACAGCTCCACTTTTTGGCAGAGGTCAGATGGAACTGGTTCGTAGTTCCGCCTTGAGGCGGAACGCTAGTGTGTTCCAGATTCCGCCTCAAGCCGGGACTACGAACAAAAAGAAGAACTGTCCAACTTAAAAGGCCGCAACAACATGCACCCTCGACAATCAGACAATCTTCAAGCGGGCCCTGGGCCCACGCTACGATAAACATGGCATTCGAACCGGTACTACTCGCGAACATCAACAAAGACGAAAGCTACACGCGGCCGGTCTACGAATCGACTGGCGGTTACCAAGCTTGGCGTCAGGCGCTACAGATGTCGCCAAGCGAAATCATCGATCAGGTTAAGGCGAGCAACTTGCGAGGTCGAGGCGGAGCAGGATTCCCAACTGGGCTGAAATGGACGTTCTTGCCCAAAGATCACGCAGGCCCAATTTACTTTTGCCTGAACGCCGATGAAAGCGAACCGGGCACATTCAATAACCGCATCCTGATGGAAGACGATCCTCATCAAGTTCTCGAAGGCTTGATGATCAGCTGCTACGCCACGGGCGCCTCGACCGCTTATTACTACATGCGATACGAGTATCCGCTCGCTTGGGGACGAACGCAGGCGGCGCTCAACGAGTGCTACGAAGCGGGATACCTCGGCGACAACATTCTCGGCAGCGGCTATTCACTCAACATCTATATGCATCGCGGCGCGGCCGCCTACATCTGCGGCGAAGAAACTGGCCTCATTGAAAGCTTAGAAGGCAAACGTGCGTGGCCGCGAATCAAGCCTCCGTTCCCAGCCGTCGAGGGCGCGTTTCGCAAGCCGACTGTTGTCAACAACGTGGAAACAGTCGCGTGCGTCAAACACATCATGGACCGCGGCGCCGATTGGTTCAAATCGATGGGCACACCGGCCGATCCAAATAATCCACGCGATCCAGGAAGCTACGGCCCGAAACTTTACTGCCTCAGCGGACACGTCAACCAACCAGGTTGCTACGAAGCTCCGCTCGGTTTAACCGCCCGGGAATTGATCGACGATTTCGGCGGAGGTGTGTGGAAGGGACGCAAGGCAAAGTGCGTCATTCCTGGCGGAATCAGCATGGGTATTCTGTCCGCCGACGAGCTCGATTGCCCGCTCGATTTTAGCGGTCCCGGCAAGTACAAGTGCTTGGGACTTGGCACGGCAGCCGCTGTCGTTATTGACGATCAAACTTCGATTGTCGACTTCCTCCACAACAGCGCAAGATTCTTCGCGCATGAGAGTTGCGGCCAGTGCACTCCGTGTCGCGAGGGCACTTCCTGGGCGTTGAAAATGCTAAACCGAATCAAGGCCGGCCGTGGACGAATCAAGGATCTCGATCTGCTGCTGGAGATCGGAAACAAGATCGGGATCTCGTACGGCACGACGATTTGTGGTTTGGCCGACGGTGCTGCTTGGCCCTTGAAAAACGCGATCGAAAAGTTTCGCGCTGAATTTGAAGATTACATCAAACGTACCAATCCAGACGGCTACATGGTGACCGAACCGGTCATTGCGATGGAAGAGCCGGTCGGCTCGCACTGATTGGAGAATCACGCCCGATGGCTACGGTGATCATTGACGGCAACGAGATCGAAATCGGCGACGATGAGCGGCTCAACGGAATTCAAGCCGCTCGGCGAGCAGGCGTTGATATTCCACATTACTGTTGGCATCAGGGATTGTCAGTGGTTGCCAGCTGTCGCATGTGTCTCGTTGAAACCGGCCAAAGGAATCCGGAAACTGGCGAAGTCTCGATGATGCCTCGCGTCGTTCCCGCGTGCCAAACGCCGGCCAGCGACAACTCGGTCTTTGTAACCAACAGCGACAAAGTCAAAGAAGCTCGCGCGATGGTGGAAGAAGATCTTCTCATCCGTCACCCGATCGATTGCCCGATCTGCGACAAAGCTGGCGAGTGCCACTTGCAGGATTATCATTTCGAGCATGGTCGAGCGGAACGGCGCGCCGACATCAAACCGTTCACCAGCCGACGCCGTCCAATGGGCGACACGGTGACTTTGTTTGTCGATCGATGCGTGATGTGTACTCGCTGTGTGCGGTTTACTCGCGAGATCACGGGAACTTCCGAATTGATGGTCGTCAACCGCGGCGCAAACGAAGAAATCGATGTCTTTCCTGGTTATCCGCTCAACAACAAACTATCGGGAAACGTTGTCGACCTGTGCCCTGTCGGCGCACTTGGCGATACCGATTTTCTGTACTCGCAACGTGTATGGTTCATGAAGAAGCACGATCATGTTTGTGCAGGCTGTTCGACCGGCTGTTCAATTACGGTCGAAGAGAACCAGGACAAGATCTATCGTCTGAAGCCTCGCGAGAACGAACACATCAACCACTGGTGGATGTGCGACGAAGGTCGTTATGGTTTCAAACACGTGCACGATTCGGCGCGGCTAACGGAACCTCGCATTCTGGGTGAAGAAGGTTACGAAAACATCGAATGGAGCGAGGTGCCTCAGTTCGTCGAACGCGAACTTCGAAAGGCTGGCCGAGTCGCCGAGATCATTTCGCCACACCTGACTGTCGAAGAGGCGTTTATGCTGTGCTCGTACATTCGGCAAATTGACGAGCAAGCGACGCTTATCCTAGGACCGATTCCAACCGTTGGCGAGGACGAATCGTTTCCAAATGGATTTACGATTCACGCAGAAAAATGCCCGAACCTTCGAGGCGTCGAAGCGGTGCTCAACAAGTTCAGCCCCACTTTGACCACGTTCGACACTTTCATCGAACAATTCGATCTGTACTCGCCCAACACCGTTTGGGTGACGGGCGGCTACAAGAGCGATTGGATTTCTGCTGAGGCCGCGCAGACACTGGCTTCCAAAAACACATTAATCGTTCAGGACATATTCTCGTCTCCCGTTTGGAAATTGGCGACGGTTCAACTTCCTGGAGCGGCTTTTGCAGAGCGACAGGGCTCGTACGTCAACTGCAACGATCAACTGCAATCGTTTGATTGGGCCGTGCGGTCGCCGGCCGGCGTCATGGTCGAAGGACAGCTCTATTGGCGAATGCTCGGCCGCAGCGGTTTATACAACGCCAAATCAATGTTGACGGAAATCGCCCGCGAGATTCCCTACTTTTCGGCGGCTTCCGGAGGCGTGCCGAACTTGGGCGTCGACCTGAAAATTAATCAACTGGCCTAAACACATTCGACGCGAACCAAATGACAGACATCTCCATCGCACTCATCAAGATAGGCGTGTTGCTCGGCGGAATCATGACTGCCGCAGCCTACTTTGTGTTGCTCGAACGACGCGTCGCGGCTTGGGTGCAAGATCGCCGAGGACCGAACCGAGTCGGCGTACCGCTGAGTCTCCTCAGTCCAAAGCTAAAGGACCTCCGACTTTTTGGGCTCGGGCAACCTGCCGCGGACGGGCTCAAGATGATTCTGAAGGAGGAATACACACCGGCTCATGTCGATCGAAAGCTGTATGCACTGGCACCGATCGTAATCATGTCGGCCGCATTATCGGTTTACGCAGTGATTCCGTTCGGAAGCGAGATCCCTGCGATTCCTCAGATCGGAATCGAGCAACCGGTCGCGCTCACGATCGCGCCGCTCGTCGACGTCGGCATGATTTTCGTCTTCGCTTTGTCGAGCATTGCAGTTTACGGCGTGATCCTTGGAGGATGGGCGAGCAACAACAAATACAGCTTCCTGGGAGGGCTTCGGTCGAGCGCGCAAATGGTCTCGTACGAATTGCCGCTAGGACTCGGCCTGCTTGGCGTCGTGTTGGCGTCTGGCTCGTTACGGCTTGACACAATCATCGGAGCTCAAGCCGAATCGGCCTGGTACGCGTTCATGCAGCCTCTTGGATTTATTGTGTTTGTCGTAGCGGCGTTTGCAGAAGCAGGACGCCTTCCATTCGATCTTCCAGAATGCGAGCAAGAATTGATCGGAGGCTACCACACCGAGTACTCCGGGATGAAGCTGGTGCTGTTCTTAACCGCAGAATTCATCCACATGATCACCGCGTCATTTTTAATCGTTATTCTGTTTTTGGGTGGCTGGCATTTTCCATTTTTGACCGGCGGCATCGATACGGAAATTACATGGCCGTTAGCCATCATTCGAGTCGCCGTGTTGATGGCCAAAGTGTTTGGCGTGATTTTCTTTTTCATGCTCGTTCGTTGGAGCTGGCCTCGATTTCGGTTTGATCAGCTCATGACGCTCGCCTGGAAAATCATGTTACCGCTGGGAGTGATCAACCTGATTGCCGTCGCGTGTGTCACAGAGATATTGCACGGCCAAGCAGGATCGAGCTCAATATTTATCGCGATTGGAATCGGTTGGTTTGTTGCCGTTGCCTCATGGGTCGTAGTCGCCATGATGGCCCCCATGGTCACCGACAATCGGCCTCAACATTGCACCGATAAATTCGCCATCGATTCCCAAATGCCACCGATGGAATGAGGGAAATAGGAACAAGAAAGATTATTGGGTTGTCCTCGCAGAATGTTGTTACATCAGCTTTACGTGAATTGGCTTCGATAGTATCGAAGATTGGTCCCAACGGGACCTTGCTATGTCAGCCCAGGGTGGAGCAAGTTGAGCGAAGCGAAACGCCGCGCAACCCTGGGAACACGGAATACACAATCACGGCACCCCAACGGGGTGCTAATACAACAGAATCAACAAAACGGAGAGCCACGTGCCGCAATCGCTGGCGAAAGTTCATGTGCATCTGGTTTACAGCACCAAAGAACGTAAGCCTTGGCTGCGACACGAAAATCTTCGGAAACAATTGTGCGCGTACAAAGCAACGATCCTGCGAAATACCGTTGATTCTCCCGCAACGATTATCAACGGCGTCGAAGACCACATTCACATACTTTGTTTGTTGTCTCGAAAGTTTGCAATCAAAGACGTCGTAAAGTATGCGAAAACAGAAACGACGAAATGGATAAAGAAACAGAGTGAACAACTGGAATCGTTCCAATGGCAAGCTGGCTACGGTGCGTTCTCCGTGAGCGAATCAAATGTCCCGCGGGTTAGAGATTACATTGCATGTCAACAGGAACACCACAAGAGAATTACGTTTAAGGACGAGTTTCGGCGGTTATGTCAACGGCACGGAGTTGAGATCGATGAGCAGTACGTTTGGGACTAAGGACGAATCGAATAGGCGCACCCCTTCGGGGTTCGTGACCGCCGTATACCGAATCCCAGGGTTACGCGAACTTCGCTTGGCTCAGTTCGCTCCACCCTGGGCTGACTTAGGATCGTTCCGTTGGAACGGACTACATGATTCGAACGTGAAAGTACTACGTCAGCTGGAATGAACTAATTCCGATTCCAAAAAAACACTCAAGGAGATGTTCCCTACGATTATGGCAGCTTAACGTGAATTTAATTTGATGGCAGTGGAGATTGTTCCCAACGGGACCTTGCTATGTCAGCCCAGGGTTGAGCAAGTTGAGCGAAGCGAAACGCCGCGCAACCCTGGGAACACTTCCACACCGATCAACAACTCAAACTTGACACTGCAACTAAACCCAATCCAAAACCATTCACACGGGCCGGGGGCCCATGCTACGAAGCGATGAAGCCTGACGATAGAGACATCAAGTGGATCGAAGAGCCGCAACTGGGCCTCGCGGGTCGTATGTATTTGCCACTGATTTTTGGTGGTTTGACAACGACCGGAAAACATCTTGTCGGCCAAAAGGTGACGGTGAGTTATCCGGAAGAAGAACCTGAAATCGGAAATCCGCTCATCTACCGTGGCGTTCACAGGCTTAATAAAGACGATCAAGGACGCGTTAAGTGTGTGGCGTGTTTCTTGTGCGCAACGGCATGCCCGGCTCATTGCATCGATATCATCGGAGTGGAAAGTCCGTGGCAGGATCGCGAAAAGTATCCAGAGAGCTTTACGATCGACGAACTTCGCTGCATCTACTGCGGCATGTGTGAAGAAGCGTGTCCGGTCGACGCGATCGAACTCACAAGTCTCTACAATCTGACCGGTCGAAGCCGCGAAGAAATGATGTTCGATAAAGAGAAACTGCTCAGCGTTTACGATGCCACAAAAGACAAAGAGCCGATGAAGTCGGCCGCGTTGGGAGGCACTGTATGAACCTCGCTTTTCTCGCTCAAGCATCAGTGGATTCCGCAACCGTTTGGGAACGCGTTTCCGAATTCAGCACGTCCGCGACGACCAGAATCGCCATCGCTTCGATATTGCTTGGCCTTGCACTGTATTTGATGCTTCCTGGCGGAACTCCTTCGAGAAAAAAATGGCTTGGCGTCGGCTCGGGAATTATTGGCGTCTGTCTTGTTTGGTCGCTCGTTCCGATGGCCACGTCGCTGACGTTTCAGTCGGCGTTTTGGCTGATGGCATCGGTCGCAGTCGTGGCATCAACGGCAACAGTTACGTCACGCAGTCCGGTCTATAGCGCGATTTGGTTTGCGGTTTCGTTGCTGGGAATTGCTGGCCTCTTCTTGCTGCAGGGAGCTCAGTTTTTAGGCATCGCCACAGTCGCAGTCTACGCCGGTGCCATCGTGGTTACGTTTCTGTTTGTTCTGATGCTGGCTCAACCGGAAGGACACTCGTTTTACGATCGAATCACTTGGGGTACTGCGCCGCGAGTCCTCGCACCTTTCTTAGCCGCAGCACTGATGGCGATTTTGGCCAATGCAGTCACTCACGCCGATTCAGAACGAATCACGCTTCGCCAAATTGCCGTGGATCACATTCACTCGCTGGACAATTCGGCCGACAGCCATGTCAATCACGTCTCCGTGCAAAAGTTCGAAGATGGTATCGCCGAAATCCATGTTGCCGTCTCGGCAGAGCCTGCGCAAATCGAGGCAATCAAATCGACTCTTGATCCGTTGAAACGAAAGATTGCTGAATCGCTTCCGACGCTCGCAGATTCGGTCATTCGAATTGAACAAACTGACAGTCTGCAGCATTCGCAACACGTCGCGCACCTGGGTAGCAATCTGTTCGGTCGTTATCTGATAGTCATTCAATTGGTCGGAGGGTTGTTGCTTGTCGCGTTAGTCGGCGCAGTCGCGATTGCCAGTCACGGCAGCGAACCGCCAAAGTCAGCCGCAGTCGGAACAGGTGGGTAGTGCAATGAACGAAATCGCGATACTTCAAAACTATCTGCTGGTCGGAGCGATCCTGTTTACGCTTGGCCTGACCGGGTTCCTAATCCGTCGGAATCTAATCATCATGTTCCTGTGTGCGGAAATGATGCTCCAAGGCATTTCACTGAGCATGATTGCGTGGGGGCGATACCACAATGATTGGGGCGGGCAAATGCTCGTCATCTTCATCATCGCAGTTGCCGCCTGCGAAGCTGGAATTGCGTTGTCGCTGATCCTGATGCTGTGCCGCAAGAGCGGTAGCTTGGACATTATCAATTGGCAAAACTGTCGAGAAGAAGGAACCATGCCGTACACGGATCGCGAAGTGCCGGAGGAATCGTTCGACGAAGACCTTTGGCCTTCGCTAACTCCCGCAGGCGTCGAACCGGATACGGATCCCGAAAAACAGATGCATCGCTCCAATGTCTGAAATACTACTCACGCTGATTCCACTTTTCCCGTTGCTCGCCTCGATCGCGATCCCGATCCTCGGTCCAAAGCTGTTGCGTGAAAAAAGTCATTACCTAACGGTGGCAGCATTCGCGGCTTCTTTCGTGTGCAGTGTTTTATTGCTGCAAGGATTGCGAGGCGAATTGGCCAGCAACGCAGAAGAAACCGATACGGCCGTCCACAGTTACGAGGCAACCACAACGCTGTGGCAGTGGGCATCTATCGACAATGCCTACGAATGGACCTCGGCCGATGGCACTATAAAAAGCGTTCCGTTTCAGATCGATGTAACGCTGCGAGCCGACGCGCTGACCGCAATCATGCTGTGCATGGTGACTTTCATTTCGACGCTCGTTGCGATTTATGGCTCGGGCTACATGCATGGCGACCGAGGATATTGGCGATTCTTCACGTACGTTTCGTTGTTTGTGTTTTCGATGACGATGCTAGTTTCGGTCAGCAACTTTTTGCTGTTGTTCGTCTTTTGGGAAGCAGTTGGCGTTTGCAGCTATCTACTGATCGGGTTCTGGTACGAAAAAGGCGAAGCGTCGGCGGCGGGAATGAAGGCGTTTCTGGTAAACCGAGTCGGTGACTTTGGATTCGCGCTTGCGATTTTCCTGATTTGGGTCACCTACGGCACGGTCAGTTTTCACGATGTTATGGCCGACGATGGTTCAGTGCTCATACACGGCTTGTTTGGCAATGCGAGACTGACAGGCGTCATTCCGTACGCGACTGGCGGAACGGCAACAGCAATATGCTTGCTGCTTCTGTTGGGAGCGTGTGGCAAGAGCGCACAGTTTCCTCTGCACATTTGGCTTCCCGATGCCATGGAAGGCCCGACGCCGGTGAGTGCTCTGATTCACGCAGCGACCATGGTGACGGCTGGCGTCTACATGGTTGTGCGATGCACGCCTCTGTTCATGGCGTCGCCGGATGCCCAACTCGCTGTCGCGTGGATCGGCGGAGGCACCGCCCTACTCGCTGGGCTCATCGCGTTGACACAAACCGATCTGAAACGAGTCCTTGCCTATTCGACGATCAGTCAGCTGGGCTACATGTTCTTGGCATTGGGGACTGGAACACTCGCTGGAATCACAGCGGGAATGTTCCATTTGTTTACTCACGCGTTTTTCAAAGCTTTGCTGTTTCTCGGATCAGGCAGCGTGATGCACGCGATGGGCAACGTCATCGACATGCGTCGCTTTAGCGGACTCCGACATCGAATGCCGTGGACGTATCGCACGTTTGCGGTCGGTTGCTTGGCACTTGCGGGCGTGTTTCCGTTTGCCGGTTTTTGGAGCAAGGATGCAGTCGTGGCGTCGGTTCACGATAAAGCGTTTGGCGTCCACGAGCACGTGGATGACGCGGAGGTTCACGCTGCAAGCATTGCCGGCGAAAGAATCATTCACTCTCCCTCGGGAGGGTCAAAAATGAGCTTGCGAGTTTTTGGAGAGGGGGTGAACAGTGATTCAGGCATGACTGCCCCTGTCAGCATCCCCTCCCCGAAGCTTCGTCCCTCAGCTTCGACCCTCCCAAGGGAGGGTGAAGATGTTAATGTGACGAAGTACGGCTCGCATTACGCGTTGCTTTACCGTATTTCGCTATTCACTGCGTTTCTGACCGCGTTCTACACGTTCCGAGCGTTCTACATGACGTTTTACGGAGACGAGGTAATTCCTGATGAAGCTGGACACCACGCTCACGAGTCACCGCCGATCATGTGGGTGCCGTTGGCGATTCTCGCGATCATGGCGTTCTTGGCCGGATTCTATTTCGAATCGGGTCACAAGTTCGCTCACTTTTTGGAGTCCACTCCGTCGCTTGCCCTGGGCGCCGTGCAAGACACCATTCGGCCGGCGTTCCACATCAACATCGCGGCCACCAGCACGGCGATCGCGTTATTAGGAATCGGTCTTGCGTCCTACTTCTACCTTGGCAGCCAAAAAGAGATCGAAGCGATCGCCAACCTTCCTGGCGCACGTACGTTCTGCAAGTTATCGCAAAACAAATTCTACTTTGACGAGTTATATGCGACCGTCCTGCTAATCCCTGCTCAATTTTTTGCCGCGTTGAACTATGCGGTCGACCGCTGGGTTGTGGACGGCATTGTTAACACGATCGGCAAGCTGCCGGGCGGAATCGGATCGCTCGTGAGAAAACTACAAACGGGGCTGATCCCGTTTTACACTCTGGCCATGGTCGCCAGCACGTTAGTTGTTCTCTTCCTGAGTCAGCTCTTTTGGGGACAGGGGTAAATTCGATGAGCGAATCAGCTCTACTATTGATCTCGATCCTGTTGCCATTGTTTGGTGCGGTAGCTGTTGCCACGGTTCTTAGTCGGACCGACGTTCGCCAAATCGCGTTGGGCATCGCCATCGTAACGATGCTGTGCTCGTTGCTAGTGGTGAATCGATTTGATCCACAAAGCGAGGCAGTCGCTGCAGGCGAATTTGCAGCACTTCAGTCACGCTGGCTTCCTGAGTCGACGGGCGTCGATCTACAGTTCAGCCTCGCCATCGACGGCCTCGGGATTTGGCTGTACGGTTTGTCGACGATTCTGATGCTGACCGCCATCTTGGTCAGCTGGGAAGCGATAACGGAACGCCGACCACTTTTCTACGCAATGTTGCTGCTACTGGAATCAGGTTGCTTGGGCGTCTTCGCTGCTCGTGATCTGCTGCTGTTTTACGTGTTCTTCGAATTCACGCTGATTCCGCTTTTCTTTCTGATCGGGATTTGGGGCAGTGAAGATCGACGCTACGCAGCAACCAAATTCTTCGTGTTCACATTGGCGGGTAGCCTGGTCACGTTCATCGGATTGCTCGCGATTGTTGCTCACGCGGCCAGCGTATCGAACGGTGCGATAACGTTTTCGATTCCGCATCTGACGAACGTTTTGCAAGCCAACCCGATGCCGGTGAGCACGCAAAAGTTAATCTTCATCGCATTGTTCGCCGGCTTTGCGATCAAAGTTCCGCTGTTTCCCTTGCACACTTGGCTACCGCTGGCACACGTACAGGCACCTACAGCAGGCAGCGTGTTTTTGGCGGGAATCCTGCTGAAGATCGGCACGTACGGATTTTTGCGATTCAGTATTCCGATGCTACCGGACGCGTCTGTGGCGTTGGCTCCCGTTTTGCTGTGGCTGTCGGTAATCGGAATCATTTACGGAGCATTCGTCGCGCTCGCTCAGACCGACATGAAGCGTTTGATCGCCTATTCCAGCGTCAGCCACCTTGGCTTCGTTGTGCTTGGATTGTTTGCGTTGAATGCGATTGCGATTCAGGGCGCGACGTTGCAGATGATCAATCATGGCATCTCAACCGGAGCACTTTTTGCGATCATCGGGATGCTCTACGAACGTTATCACACACGTTCCATCGATAGCTACAGCGGCCTGTCGAAAAAGATGCCGATCATGGCGTTTTTCATGTTGTTGTTTACGTTCTCCAGCATCGGCCTGCCCGGTTTGAACGGCTTTGCGGGCGAGATCATGATATTGCTCGGCACATTTCAACGAGCATTTGGCTCGCAGGCTGGTTTGATCGGCGGCCAGCGGATTGTCGCAGTGCTCGCAGTGTCCGGCGTCGTTTTAGGAGCGTGGTACATGCTGTGGCTCGTAAAGCGAGTCTTCTTCGGTACGTTCCGCGAGCCTTGTCAAAAAGCAGCCCACGAGTCCCGTGACCTGTGCTTCAGAGAAATCGCCGCTCTAGTTCCTCTCGCAATCTTAGTCTTTTGGATCGGCCTTTATCCGAAATATTTCTTAGACCGAATGGCTCCAACTCTAAACGCGTCAACGAGCCAAGCGGTGGCAAAGTCGACGAAGCGGATCGACGACAATTTGGCATCGTCGATCGTCCACACTCCACCGCGAACTGTTCAGCCGTAGCACAAAGGTAACTCCGTGGAACCCATCACTTCACAAACGTTTTTGCTGCTGTTGCCAGAGATTATGCTGTTCGTCTTGGCAGTTTGCATTTACGTCGGCGGAGCATTCAGCAACGCTCGGTCTGGCTGGGCTTGGCTGGCCATCATGACGCTGGCATTGGCAGGGTTTGCCCTGTCGCAGCAAAATGTGCGGGTCAGTAACGAGCTAATCACATCCGGAGCGCAATTGTCGACCGGTGGAATCTTCGTCGATTCGTTCGGCCACTGTTTTCGTTGGGTCGGAATCCTGTTGGGCATCCTGTTTGTATTGGCCTATTTGCCGATGCAAGAATCGGATCTGTTCACGGAAGGTTTGGGCTCGATCGTTTTCATCGTTATCGGCGTGATGATTGTCGGAGCTGCCAGTGACCTTGTGACGTTGTTTGTCGGGTTGGAACTAATTTCTATTCCCACATACGTGGTGCTCTTCATCGGCAAGAAAAGCAAACTTTCGGCTGAGGCTGCGGCTAAGTACTTTTTGCTGAGTATCCTGTCGTCCGCGATTCTGCTGTACGGATTCAGCATGCTGTATGGACTTTCGGGAACGACAAGCTTTGTGGAGATGAAATCTACGCTCGGTGCTCAGTGGACGGCATCCAGTTCGGGCGTGCTCCCGTTGATGCCTTTAGCGTTCGTGCTGGTGCTCGCCGGATTCGCGTTCAAGATCGCAGCGGTTCCGTTTCATTTTTACGCTCCGGACGTTTATCAAGCGACCACAAATGCGAATGCGGGGCTGCTTTCGGTCGCTCCGAAAGTCGCCGGCATCGCAGCTCTTATTCGCGTTTACGTCGGCGTGATTCCTGTTGAATCGGACATTGCTTGGCAGTTGGTCGTCCTGCTGTCGATCGTGACGATGACATTGGGCAACTGTGCGGCCTTATGGCAAAAAAACATTCGCCGCATGTTGGCTTATTCATCGATCGCCAATGCCGGCTACTTACTGATTGGTTTGGCCTCAGCCCTCGCGGCCAGCAGACACGGCGGCGATGCAGCCGAAGGCACCGCGGCGATGATCGTCTATGTGATCATGTATTCCGTGGCAGCCTTTGGAGCATTTTCCGCTCTGGCATATCTCGACGACAGCGAAACCGATTTTGCCGAGATCCGGCAGCTAACCGGATTTGGAACTCGTCATCCGCTCGTCGCTGCAGTCCTCACAATATGCTTGTTTTCGCTCAGCGGCATTCCGCCGCTCGCAGGTTTTTGGGGAAAGTTTTTGCTCTTTAAAAGTGCCGTGTCGGCCGGAACGATCTCGGCTACGGGAAGTTGGTTTTGGGTGTTGCTTGTCATTGCCGGTCTGAATGCAGCAACTGCTGCGGCATACTATTTGCGAGTTATTGGTACGATGTATTTCCATCCGCCTAAGCTGGTCACACAGCCTCGTTATTTGCCGGCTGGCAGCTTTGGGCCTGGGCTCAGTTCTGTTTTGTGTGCAGGTTTCATCTGCTACTGTGTGATCCCTGGATCGCTCATCGGCAAGGCGTACGACTCGGCAACGGCAACGGTCGCGCCCGTTCGTGTGACGGGATCTTTTTCAAACGAGGTAAGCAGACCGGAACTAGCAGTGACCGACGCATTCGCAAAAACGGAAGCAAACGCCGAATAGATGGGACGTCCACGCTCAAGCAAAACGGTTGTCGGCAAGCAATTTGATGCCGCTGAGAATCCGATCTACATGCTGGATAGCCGACGTCGAATTGCTTACTGCAATCCTGCGTGTGGACAATGGCTGGGTGTCGAGAACGAGGAAGACCTTGTCGGTCGGCGTTGTGATTATCATTCGCTAACTGATGATTCGACGAACCAAATAGACGAACAAGCCGCGTCATTGTGTCCACCGCTCGAAGTTTTTGATGGGCGGGAACTGGTCGCGAAAGTCGACAATGGAACGCGAGCGTACTGGATGCGTTTCTTGCCGATTCGCGACGCCGAAGCGGGCGGGTACGGCGTGCTTGCGATTCCGGTTGGGACTCCATCGGATCTTCCCAAGCCAGATCAAGCCGAATATCTGCACGATCAGATTCGCGTTGTTCGGAAGAAACTCCAGACCGACAATTCGGTCAATAGAATAGTGGGGCAAAGTGACGCGATGCAGCTCGTTCGGCGCCAGGTCGTCGCAGCCTCGGCCAGCCGTTCGAACGTGGCGATCATTGGGCCGGCTGGAAGCGGTCGAGAAGCGGTCGCTCGAGCCATCCACTATGCGGCGGCTGATTCAGACAAGCGAGCCCTAATGCCGTTGTCGTGCGAGTTGCTCGATTCGGAATTACTGGACAGCATGCTAAACGCGTTCACGAACCGCACGAGCGAGCTCCAGGATTCGGCGAGTACGCTGCTGCTCCTGAACATCGATTCACTCGATCCTGGTTCACACCAAACACTGGCAGAGTTTCTTGCGGCACACGATCACTTGCAAGCAATCGCGACATCGAAACGACCGCTCGTTGGTGATGCTCGACAATGCCGAAACGATCGGCGTGCACCGTCGCTCGGATCGCTGTTGGCGATGATGACGATTGTAGTGCCGCCTCTGCAAGACCGCCTTGCCGATATTCCGGTGCTCGTCCAAAGCGCTATTGAACGGTGCAACGCGATCGGTGAAAAGCAAATCGGCAGAATCGCTCCAGACGCATTGGACCGATTGGCCGCTCATCGATGGCTCGGTGAAGTTGAAGAACTATTCCAAATCGTCGCCCAGGCACACGAAAACGCAAGTGGCACAACGATCCAATTGAGCGACCTTCCCGAAATCCTGGAAGTCGCCCGAGACGCCGAGCAGCACCCACGTCACGAGCCGGTCCAAATCGATCTCGACGCGTTCCTCGCCGAAGCGGAAACCGAACTAATCCTGCGAGCGTTGCAAGAATCGAAGGGAAACAAGACTCAAGCCGCATCGTTGCTCGGAATCAACCGAGCCCGGCTTTTGCGGCGAATCGAACAGCTCAAGATCGAGTTGTAGTGGTGCAATCTCGTCCGCTTGCCTCGTAGCCAAAGGCGCTGGCGCCGCAAGGCCTCCACTTTGCGCACGGAAAACGAAGCACCTGCAATGCGATGAGCTCATGGAGCAGCTGCGGCTCGCCTGCGCCAGCGGCTCGGGTCAAACGAAATCACTGCATCCGACGAGTCAGTTGCTCTATCGCTGACCCATCAGGATAGCCGTCGGGTTACCACCATTCGTTTATGTAAGCTCGAAACCACGGAACGAGCCAAGGAGCGCGCGTCAGGACGAAATCAATCGGTGCGTAGAGCCGATCATGAATTGTGATTGTGGATCGTCTGCTAACAAACAAGTAAAGCAATAAGTATGCGGGGCCAGCGCTCACGACATATGCCGCCAGCCATGTACTGATCAACAACAAAAAGCTAGAAAACCTCGCTCGCCTCGTGCCGCTAAACACGTCCATCGCAAATAGGATGGAAATCGAAATAGCAGGCACAGTACCGGCTGTGAAAACAGCAACTGGCCAGCTGAATCGAAGAAGCGAAAAAAATAGCGCGACATAGAGTGTAATCACGAGCAGCAGCCGGACAGTAAACTGTCGGTCCTCGTTTCCCGGTTTGTCTTTTTGCAGCCCTCGAATCAACAAAATCGTGCCGATCAGAATTCCGGGAAGCGATAAGCTCGACAGCCCAATCGTTCGCACGAACAGTTGTGTTCCAGATTCTCGATTGTCAACGGAAGTTCCCACGAGCGATTGCAGGTTCAGAACGTGCATCATCCACAGCCACATTGCGCAAGCCCAAGCTGCGGACAACGCCAGCCAACACAGCC
>JAGQPC010000135.1 GCA_020426925.1 Planctomycetales bacterium
TTGCTCAGACGTTGTTTGTTGGCCGCGCGGCTTTCTGATCGCGGTCGGCGTAATGACCTCGCCCCGGACCACTCGCCCTTTGCTCGCACGACCACTCGCCAGCGGTCGCCGAGGCCAAGAAACAACACAAGGGATCACGCATCGATTTGCGTAATCCCTTGGTGCATTTACACTTCGGAGAAGTGGGCGGTATAGGGCTTGAACCTACGACCTCCACGATGTCAACGCATGGATTCACTGCTCAGAAACGCCGCAAAAGCGAGCCATTTCACGAGTTACGTCATTGTAGGTTTTCCATGATTTCCGTGCAATGCGATGGTTTCTGAGCCCAACTGTGCAAGAACTGTGCAACATTGCGGCCGAACCACATTCTCAGATCAAGAGTTCTGAGATGCGGTTCAGCACCGATTGTTTGATGTCATTCGTCAGCGTCATTCGTGAATAGACACGCTGCCAAAAGTGGTGGTCGTAGACGCTGCTATCGGCAAACGCAGCGCTGCGCGCTGGTAAGCCGCCGATGCACTCCAGCCACCCCCAGCGCCATCGGACGTTTTCTATCGCGGCTTTCGTATCGATGCCGAGGAACGGACATTCATGGGCTGAAGAACGAATCGTCACGTCGACAACTCTGGGTCGGACGTTCCAGCGCACGTAGACGTTGTAAGACAATCGGAGTTGCGATCCGTACCGGATGCCCTGGTGGACACTGCTGAACAGCTTCTTGCCAATCTGAGAAGCTGACATTGTTTTAGGGAATTCAAGGCGGACGCCCCATACAGGACTGTCCAACTCGCAAATGACGACACCGCTGTCCAGCGTCATGCCATTAGGCTTTGCTTTAATATTGTCCAGCAGACGGTGTATTTGGTTAGGAACTTGTTTTCCAGCGTCTCTCAGCGAAAGTGGCATAATCTGCGTATGGAAGTGTTGCGGCCCTGATGCGCCAGAACCCGGCAAGTTGAGTGTGCAAAGGTGGCTTGAAGTGAGCAACTCGGCCAAGGCGAGCATGTCAGCGAAGTTCTCTGAACACGGTTCTGGGCCGCAACTCGCAGAGAACAAGTGGGCCTTGGAGCGTCTCCGCAACACCCCAGCCTGCGTGTGATCGCTGACATTCAAGGCTTCCTCGCCGGCCCACTTCGCCCAATCACAGAAGCACTCCCGGCTCTTCGGATTGAGGAGTTCCGGCTCGAGCTCTCGTCTCGAATGTTCCTCACCCCATGCGACAACGAACTGGAATGGGTCGTCCCCATTTATCTCCAGTGTCTTTTGACCGTTTTCAATTGGATCCGCCGTTGCGCTGTCAAGAATCTGGTCGATCGCCGTCGCAACGTCGGCAATTGGCGTGATCATGGTGACCTCAAAACATCGGGTCCTGTAGCACGGGCAGAGAGGTTGATGGCTGAATAGTGCCGGCGAGCCCCTGCTCAAATGTGTAGTTGACATGGCACTGACGACAGCCGTGCTCGTCGCAATGGGACAGCCGGCGAGCACCAACAAATAACGTGTTAAGGGCAATGGTCTCTGGGGAGTCCCTGAGAATGTTGCCAAGGATGAACTCGGGCTCGTGAACCCTAATAAAGCAGGGTCTCAAGTCACCGTTGGCCCGAAAGATGTGAAACACTTGGCTATAGTAACAGCGGGCGAAAGTGTGAGGTGGATGAGAGTTTCCCCCCAGAATCGCAGTGACGTTGGTTTGGTTCCGCAGAAACGAGTGCATCTGCTCGGAACTATCCGCAAGTGCTCGGACCTCCTGGACGGCCCGTTCGATGTCACTCGACGAAACAGCCTCCTCGAACGCTTCGCTGTACCGATAGGGATCTCGCCGCAATGGGCGGTACTGAATGTTTACCCGGGCGATTGCTTCAGGATTGTGTTTCTGAACCAAGTCAAAAACGAGACGTGCTACGTCGGCATATTCTTTGACATTCTGCTTTGCGAACAAGAAGCTCACGCCAACCTGGGGGATGTCCGTTTCAAGGTACCGAATGAGGTTCTGCAATACGCGATAGAAAAGCGCCTGGCCGCGGAAGCTGTCGTATGTCTCTGGCGTAGAAGCGTCCAGACTTAAGCGTATCCACTTGATGTGCCGTACCCAGTCGCCTGGCGGCCGGTGCGTTCCATTGGTGACTACAGCAAGCGAGACGCCCGGGTTGGTTCTCACCAACTCTTCGATGACGTCTCCAAACGATCTGCCAGAGTTTTTGTAGAGGGTTGGCTCGCCGCCGCCAATTATGACTATCGAACGGGGGCGAAACTGCGAGATTCGATCGATGGCGTGGAACAGGAACTGTATCGGTGGAGGCTTGAGCTCTGGGTCATCATGGCCGTAACTGCATTCCACACAAGAGAGATTACACACATCGGTCGGATGGAATTCGGCGTGCGTGATTGTGGCGTATTCACGTAGCCATTTTGCCACCAGTGGCGTGTCTAAGCCCGTCTGGCGACCTAATGCCTGAACAACGCGATCCGTAGTCAGCCGGCGAGCTTGGTGCTCACGCAACAATTCAAAGTTGGCGTCAAATTGTTCCTTGGGCGTAAGCAAGTTATGTAGATTTAGCTTGACCGCGAGGTCCTCCTTCCCGCGAAGAAGCTCAAGGTGATTCAGCGGTTTCCGAAGATTGCGCGCCACATGCCAGCCGTTTTCGAGGCTCGCCGGAACTAGGTCCTCTAACAGATGCGTTGGTCGCGCTTGGCCCGTCGCGTTGTAGACGGAGTGCTGCGAGTGCCGCACATCTTCAGTGCCACTACTCATCAGAGTTCGGTCCTAAGAGGTGCCAAGGACACTAACGTATCAAGTTCCAAACGGGGCATGATGCCGTACCGATTTTCTTTGACTTCTGTTTGCTCGGTCGTCAGCGCATCAAAGAAACTTGCGCCGTGCAACGGAAGATCAGTAACCCAGAACATTGCCGCACCCCGCATGCCTGTCGTTTGGCAGGCTGCAAAGAACGCTGCCGCTCCCATTTCAATGGCAAGGCACTGTGCAGTGACATGATCCCAGAAGTTTGGCTCCGCTTCCGAAACAACCGTGCATGTCGTGAACGTCGTGCCTGCTTTGCAGGGCAAGTGCGAGCTCCGCAACCAGTTTCGGACACCTAAGGCTACTGTCGGATCGCTGGCGACTGTTTCAAACGGATTGCAGCCATGGAACATCGAGAACCCGTCTCCACAGACTGCCCAGGTGGGACAGACGAAATCGCCGATCGCAAGTTCTTCTGATAGACCACCGCAGGTTCCCGAATACAGTGCAATCGAATCGCAAAGGTTAACTGCCAGGACTGCATCTCCGATCTGACCAGGGCCCACTCCAGTCGCAAGTACGAGCACAGAATGTCCCTGGTACTTTCCTGTCAAACCCGTAAACACTGCGCCCATTGGCTTGGGGGACGACAGCAAACGCTCATATTCCGGCAGCCGCTTTTCTCTCTTGATGAACAAGACTAGCGACGACGAAAGATTGGCATCCACGCCCAGGTAGTGCGATCGGATTTTGGGAGTGGTCACTTGCTGCGGCATGTTCTCATACTCAGCTCGCGGTGAAATCCGAATCTGGCATTGCCGCAAGGAACTGCATTTGCGGTCTCAGGCTTACGTCAATTTCGTCGAGTTGTGTTACGAACATGTCAAAGACGGGCAGCCATTTCTTGGCAACAACGTGTGCTTCGGCAAGATCCCGATCAATAAGAGCGATCGCAAGACGTGCGTGGCACAAAGCCAATGACAGCGCCTCCATCGGCGTTTCGAACGCTTGAGGAAGAGTTCGCCGAACTGAGGCAAGAATGTCCAACGCCTCATCTTGTCGTCCTAAACGTTGCTTGACGTCCGCGAGAAGCAAAGAAACATCGAGGACGTCACCATGCGTCGGACGCAAAATGGCATCTCGAATCTGCCTCGCTTCAGTCAGACAGCAGCAGGCGTCATCAAGGGCGCCCAGGGTTTGAAAAAGTCGCGACAAAAGCACAAGCGTTCTCGCTTGATCGAGACGGCCAACGCCATTGAAACGCCGACGAATGTCGAGCGCCCTCCTGGCGAGAACGAATGCTTGATCAATTTCGCCGTCCCGTAGGGTGAAAATGGACTTTTGGTGCAACAACGACGCGAGTACGCGTGCCTCTTCAGTATCCTCTTCATTTAAGCCCTCCTCAACTGAAGGCCTGAGTTCGTGCTTTGCCAAATCGAATTCCTTGCACTTGTTCAGCAGCCACGCCAATTCGACAGCGATCAATCCGCGCTGTGCTGGAGTCAATTGTGCCGCATCTCTCATGGCCAAGAGGATTGCCTCCGAGTCCGAAAATTCTCCTCGTTCGCGCAGTCTTCGGGCTTCGATGAGGCGAAGCCGGGAGTGTTGGTCCGTGGTTGTCGCATGTAAGCTCGCTGTGGTGAGTGTCGACGCCGCTTCTTTCAGGCGTCCGAATTCAATCTCGACACGAGCGATCTCTGCCAGCACATCGAGGCATACAGCCTGACACTTCACTCCGTCGTCATCCAGCAATTGGATCGCTTGTCGCTTCCACCAGCCCAAGTCATGAGAGGTGGTGAAAGTGATTGCAAGGCCGTCGAATGCGTCGCGAGCACATGCCTGCTGTGACTTGAGTAAAGACCAAGCACGCGTTGCTTTGGCATTGCCGTTGGCAAGTTCGTCTGTTGGCTCAGACAACCTAAGGCCTTCCATTTCTTCTAGCGGAAAGTCTTGGCCCCCCTCGCTCCATCCGGCTTGCGTAAGCGCTCGCTGCTCGGCCAGCATCTCATGGAGCTTTCGGTTCGCTGCCATCATGTCGATGCCATAGTGTGCGAGATCTGCGCTGATTTCTTCGTCTGAAATCGATTCATCACATGGGCAGACCTCTTCGAGGAATCTGTCCCAGGCGTGGTTGCTATGTCGCTTGTGTTGCTTGTTATCGTTCATCGCCGCTCCTCTCCTTTGCCTGCTGGATGCGAGGCGCTAGCTCACTGAGTTTTCGGCACAGTCGCTTCTTTAAATTCGTCACCTCTTCTGCCGGTATCCCGAGTCTTTTCGAGATTTCGGCAGGTTTTGTGCAGTCTGCTTCGTAGCAGTCGAGAAGCTCTGCTAGAGAGGGGTCATTTTGCAAAATCGTTCGCGCAGCATGAGTGAACTGGTCTCGCGAGTCGCGGTCGATTACGACCTGTACTGGGCCATTCTCCGAACTCTGAATCTCGTATGCCTGTGAGGTCTCATCGTCCGATGCTTGAGGTATTAGACGCCTCACCTTCCTGTTGTCGATCTTCCGAACTAGGTGACTGATGTCACTGTCGATTGTTGCTCGCAGCGCCTCCTCCACTGTCCCGTACTTCTCCTTGTTCCATGGTCTCGTGCCGTCTAGCATCTTCTGGATCGCGTCAAGAACGAAGTCGTATGGCTCGTATCCCCCAGGGACAGCTCCACCCCTTTTGATATAAGCACCCCGCCAGGTAAGCCGAAGCATCTTGAAATGCGCATGGCGGACGAGGCGATGGTTCAGACGCTCCAATTCCGCAGGGGTATGTTCACGAAGATCCACTGGACGCTCCAGCTATGGCTTCCAAGTCGGAAATGGCGTCGTAGTGCCTTTATGCCGGCGACCTGTAGCGATTTGCCAAGAAATATCTTCAACTTTTTTCCCGACACATTGGCTGCGATGGCCGGCAGACAGGAATGCGGGGCCGATCAACACTGAATCTGGGGGAAGGGCATGGCACACAAGAACTTGGAGATGAGCTTTGCGGTAGTTTCGCAGCTTGGAGTTGACCGGACATACCTCGGTTGCATTGGCGAGAAAATCGAGCTCACTAGACGCGAGCCAGGGGGCTTTGGGGTCTTTGTTGGCTGGGAACTCAGCCAGCTGGCGCACCATGGTCGATGGTCAGCGGCGTGGGCAGCGACCATGACGGCGACACTGTCGTTGCAGAACTCAAGACGCTGCACGCAGACGTATCCTGCGTCCAGAGAGTGCGGGCACATACAATCGCAAATTCGATACTTGTAATGGATGACAGCGAGCGGACGATACTCAAGAGTGAGCCTTGCGAAGAGCTTTGGCACCACCTCACCCCCAATCAGCAAACAAACCTCCAAGCTGCTGCAAGGATCATCGCCGGTGGAACACTACCTTCTCAACTCCTTCGAGAGTTGCTGTCTCTGTCCCAAACGCAGTTCTTCTACTTAAATCCCACACGGCTGCCAGAAGATTTAACAATCAGCTTGGCTAGCGCTGATGTGGTCCAGGTATCACGGTCAGACAGCCGCCACTTTGCTGGAAAGAACGCGACGCCTGATGCCATCGCCTGCCAGCTATTTGCAGCAGGTGCGCAGCGAGTCGTTGTTACGGATGGCGCACGTGGTGCTACCTACTTTACCAGCTGTGGCGAGGCGATTCACGTGGCTGCACCCGACATTTGCGCGACGAGAACCACTGGGGCCGGCGACACCTTCGCAGCAGCTGCTTGCTGGGCCATTGGGCGGTACGGCCTGGAGACTTCCCAGTGGCTGCGATTTGCTGTTCACGCCGCAGCGTTCTTCGCTGAGGCTGGTTCGCCCGGCTCTGAGATTCAAATAGCAGAGCGATTTTCATGCGATTAGCTCGCGCAAATCCGCACCCAGTGGTTTTGCTAACTCAGTAACAGAGGGTGACTCCATGAACGACCAAATCATCGGCTGGTTCTTCGGCATCTTGATTTCCTCACCCTTGCTCGCAATTGCGGCTGTTTTGCTTGGAAAGTTTGGGAAGTTGTTCCTGGATTTCCTTGGACAGTTCGTCAAAGCCAGAAGAACGGCAAAGAGACTGGCTAGGGAGCGTGCGTTAGAGCAGCGGGCACAAGAGCGGGAGGAGAGGAAGACCGAGGAGTGTAAAAGCAGAATACTGCAAATTTTGACGCCTATGCGGGAGCCCTTGCTCGCTGCAGGAGAGTTTTTTACTGACATCCTACGGAAGAGGCGGAAGGTCGAGTCGTTGACGAAGTTGTCCGAGTTGTTCAATGCCTCCGCCATGCCTTACATCGAGAAAGCACTAGAGATGCTTAGGCCCCTCGTGTCACCAAGCGCCTATTCCGCCCTACTGGAAGGCGGCCCACTCGGAACTCTGTTTAAACTGTGCGAGATCTTGCAGTCCCCCTCGAAATTGCATTCGCTCGCCGAAAGCCTTGGAGTGCGTGAGTGGCTGAAGTGTCCCCACTGTGGCGGCGTTGGGAGTTGGGGAGGATACCGCGAGTTGCACGGTGGTGCGGTTAGTGGGCGCCCGCTGGAAATAATTCACCCTGGGATAAGATGTGAGTCTTGTCGTGGCACCGGGCAGCGGCGTTAGCAAAACAGCCTGTTGATCTGTGCGAGGCAAACCTACACCGCCGAGCAGCGAGGACGGAGGAAATTCGGCGCTTCGAATCGACACCGTTTCTCGGATGAAGACTTCAGCAGGTCGGTGGCCCCGCACCCTCTGTCGCACCTCGTGGAAAGCAGATCGTCAGAAATTGTCACAAATCGGCCGAAGGTGCAATCGGCAGCCCCGCTCAG
>JAGQPC010000136.1 GCA_020426925.1 Planctomycetales bacterium
TTTCAAGGAACTGAAACCATGAAATTTATTTTTGGCACGATCGGGAAAGCACTCGGACAGCTTTACAACCTCATTTTCAAACGACAAAGAGTAGGACGCTCGCCCTTGCCCGGCAAACCATCTCCGAAAGTGAAGCCGAAGGAGATTACGCCCAATAAGAACGCTCCAAAGAAACCGGCCGAACAGCCTGCCGATGCCAAAGAGACCAACAACAAGATGCAGGAAGAGGATCAATTCTGGCGAGATCGCTTCATTAGTAGCAAGCCCAAGCCCGAACGCAAATTCATCGCCAAGTATCGTGACCGACTGGACAATCAGAATCCAGGCCAGGGTCCGTCGCTGAATCCATGAGCGGACTTCAACCCGTCTTGCTTCGCGGTGTGCTGATTGCCTTTGTCTCGTTCGTCGTTTCAGCGCTTACCGGCATGGCCATATTTGCAGTACCGGAATATGGTCCGATTCCATTGCTGATGCTGTTGTTTTTCGCAGCCATGATTGCCAAATCGCCGAGACGTTCACCGGCAACGCTCGGCTCGGCGCAGCTGGCTGAACTTGAGGATGTTTTCCACGCAGGACTTACCGACTGCGAAGACGGTATTCTTCTAGGCGAAGCGACTGGATTGGAACCTCCGGGACTGCTTGCCGGTTTGCAATCGCTGTTCTTTCTCCCGCCGTGGCAATCTCGCCGGGCGCTCCAACTGTTCCTGGCTAGCCCGAAAAAAAGTTACCGCCTCCGCCTTCCAGATCATCTCTCGCCACACATTGCCTTCGTATCGCCCACGGGCGGCGGCAAAAGCGCGGCCTACGCGATAACGAATCTGCTGATGGACCACTCATGTGCGATCGTGCTCGACTACAAAGGCGAACTGATGCGCAACACCGCCCACGTTCGCCGTGACCGATTTGGACAGATCGTCGGCGCAATCGCACCGTTTGGTGTACCGGACGACATCGATATTCCGGTGTTTCGCTTCAACCCACTGCAGCTGATTGATCCACAGTCGCCTTTCGTGCTGGATGACTGCCGTAGCATTGCTGATTCATTGATCATCAAGAGTAAAAACGAACAACAGCCTTTCTTTCCGGATTCAGCCAAGCTGTTCGTGCAAAACGTGCTGGGCGGCATCGTCTACGGATTCCCGGATGCTGAATCTTCGACTCTCAACCAAATGAAAACCATCGTCACGATCGCCTCTGAACTTGATGCCTTCGTCGACTACCTGCAAACCGACGTTGAAAATGAACGTGACCTCGTCTGCGAACTGGCCGGTCAGCTCAACTCGTTTCAGGGCGATACCAGATACAACGTGCTGGCAACCGTCAATTCTCAACTGGAGTGGATGCAATCGCCATCAATTGCTGCCAGCCTCTCAGACACAACCTTCCAACCGGGCGAATTGCTACGCAACCGGCCAGGCATGACGCTTTATGTCCACTTACCGGTCGACCGGATTCGCACATATCGCGGCTACACCCGCGTGATCCTTACCGCTTTGATCAACTTCATCATTCGGGCAGGCGAATCGCGGACGCGACGCATCCGTTTTTATCTGGATGAATCCTCCGGACTGGGGCCAGATCTGGAAAGCCTGTACACGAGTTTAGTGTATGGGCGATCCTATGGGATTCGCCTGAATTTTTTCTATCAGGCCATATCTCAGGTTCAGGAAATGTTTCCCGAATCGCGTGCTGACGACTTTATTGCCAATACAATTCAGGTCTATACCGGCACGCGCGATGTGAAAACAGCCAAGCAAATCAGTGAATGGATTGGGCGCCGAACAGTTGAAACAGAAAGCAGGCAACGGGGACACACTCGCGGTTTTTCCGTCCAGCAACAACAACGGCAAGGCGGCAGCGTAGGGCACTCGTGGAGCTGGTCTTCGTCATGCTCAACCCATCAAATGGCCAGGGAGCTAATTCAGCCGGAGGAGATTCTGCAGCTGCCGAAGTCCACTTCGCTTGTTCTGCTACCGTATTGTCGACCCATTATCGCTCGTCCCGTTTTCTATTTTCAGGACAAGATTCTCAACCGCTTAGCGTGCACACGCAGATAGCGTGTCCGCCATCGTAAAACAGGATCTTTGATCCATAGCCAAGCACCTACAGGTAAGTTATGTCGATCACGTTTTGACAACATGCTCAAAATCGGATTCTAAGCACGGTTTTAGAACGAGGTTGTTTTTTTTGCTGTTTGGCTATGCCCATTTCCCCAAAATGCTCCAGATCGCATTGAAATGAAGGTGTTGGCATTATGGCAAGCTCGTTAAGCATCTACAGTGCCTTCTTGCATGCCAATCGGTCTTTCCTCCGCACCGCAGTTTCGGATAGGCCAGGGTCATCCCGAACTGCCATTTCGAACAATCGTCGCATTGTGACACGATATTGTCACTTTCCAAAAGTTATCCACAGACGTAAGCGATGCACGAGAGTGTTAAATATGGAGTTAAATAGAGTTACGCTGTGGATAATGGCCAGCAACACGCTGATTCAAAAGGCGATTTGGAAATGGGCTGTGGGTGAAATGTCGAAAGAGCGTGGGTAAAGGCACGAAAGAGCGTGGGTGAAATGTCGAAAAACAACTGGCCGTGTGTGAAATGTCGAAGCCATTGCGAAGCGTGGGTGAAATGTCGAATTCGCTTGACTTCGTGGGTGAAATGTCGAAATCTACGTGCACCGTGTGTGAAATGTCGAATGAACCTTTATGACTGCATTGTCCAAAGAACGCTCTCCTTTACTTCCGGATCGCCATCCGACACCGGACTTCTTTGTCTGCGACATCTTCGATGCAGCACCCAAGGGCGACATGGCCAGCATGGAACATCCGATCTTCTCGCTGTCGACCAAACCGGATCATCATATCCGTCGTTACGAGCATGGAGACAATTTCGTTGAAATCAAACCGTCAGCCGATGGGCTCGCTACGGTTCACGACCGCGACATTCTGATTTACTGCATCAGCCAGGTGATGGCAGCGATCAACGATGAACGGGAAGTCTCGCAGACCATCCGCTTCAAAGCCCATGAATTGCTCAAAGCCACTAACCGCATGACCAACGGTCGTGGCTATGAGGGAGTCAAGGCGGCGCTGGAACGGCTGGCTGGAACACGCATTAACACCAATATCATCACCGGCGGCAAGGAAATCTTTAACAACTTCGGTCTGATCGACCGCTTTGAAATCGTCCGTGAAACCCGCGACGGCAGAATGCAGGAAGTTGAGGTCAAACTTTCCGACTGGGTGTTTAACGCTCTCAGACACAACGAGGTACTGACTTTAAGCCGCAACTATTTTCGGCTTCGCAAGCCGATCGAACGTCGGATTTATGAACTAGCCCGCAAACATTGTGGCCGCCAGCCCGAATGGCGCATTTCTCTGTCGCTACTGCAGAAGAAATGCGGAGCCGTTTCATCGCAACGTGAATTTCGGCGTCTGATGGCAAACATCGTCGCCGAAGATCAAGCCCACGCCCACATTCCTGACTATGCCGTGACGTTCGAATCGGAAGACATGGTGCGCTTTCGAAACCGTGGAACCGTCCAACGCATCACCAGCCCGGAAACCGACACTCACGCGATGCATATCAGTGCCGACGGGTACGAGGAAGCTCGCCTCGTCGCACCCGGTTGGGACATCTATGTTCTGGAGCAGGAATGGCGCAGCTGGATTACCGAACCGCCTCGCAACGTGGACGCTGCATTTGTCGGGTTTTGTCGGAAATGGTATGAGCGCCGGGGATCTGCGTAACCGCGAATCCATTGCCCATTCGGACGTTGTCTTCCCCGCCAAGATGAGGTATTTTCAGTTTGCACGGCAAAGCATCCGTTTTTGATTGAGCTGATGAAACGAGAAACAAGGGCGTCGATATGGATCTGATCGATCGGCTGAAAGAGTTGTCCACGCGTGCGGCTAACATTCTGAACCAGTTGGAAACTGAAGAGGCTACCAAGAACGCCCTGGTTATGCCGCTCATAAACACACTTGGTTATGACGTATTTAACCCAAGTGAAGTAGTCCCGGAATTCAACGCCGATGTCGGAACGAAAAAAGGAGAGAAGGTCGACTATGCCATCATGCGGGACGGCAGTCCAATCATTCTGTTCGAATGCAAGTCAGCCGGAGTAAAACTTGACGTCAGCCATGCGTCCCAGTTGTACCGCTATTTTTCCGTGACGGATGCACGTTTTGGTGTACTCACCAACGGGATTCAGTATTTGGTGTTTTCCGATCTTGAAGCTCCAAACAAAATGGATGAACTTCCGTTTCTTGAGTTCTCGCTTCTCGAGATCAATGACGACATCGCCGATCAGTTGAAACGATTCGCAAAAGACACATTCGACCTGGAAAACATCCTGTCGACGGCAGGAGAACTAAAATATACCAAAGCCATTAAACGTTATCTTCGCGAAGAGTGGACCAATCCATCGGACGAGTTTGTCAGAATCTTTGCGTCCCGCGTGTACCAGGGCAGGCTGACGCAAAGCACCAAAGATCAATTCACGGACATCGTCAAACGAGCATTTCATGGATTTGTCACAGACCGAATCAACGAGCGGCTGAAATCGGCACTCTCTACGGTCGACTTCGAAGAGGCAACCAGCAGCCCAGCAGATTCTAAGGAGACGAAAGAGACAAGTGATGCGGGCGAAGACGCCAACCAGATTGTCACGACCGAAGACGAGTTGGAGGGCTACTACATCGTCAAATCCATTCTTCGCGAGGTTGTCGATGCACAACGCATTTTCATTCGTGACACGCAAAGCTATTGTGGTGTACTTCTCGACGACAATAATCGAAAACCCATCTGCCGCCTGTTCTTCAATACATCGCAAAAATATCTGGGCGTATTTGATGCCGACAAGAATGTCACACGCCATGCAATTGACGACGTGAACGACATTTACAAATTCGCTGACGAGCTAAAGAAGACGATTGACGCGTATGAAGGCGAAAACACTAAGGGACCTACTGATGCTCGCACTAGAGCTAGTAAGGAAGCTTAGTCCGTTACATCAAAGGGAGAGGCATGGATACTCAAACTACAAGGTTGCTCGATGCCTGCTGCACCACATTCGGATTGTTTGCAACATTTGCTTTTTACAACTCGAACGTTGCGATTTCCGAGTACCACGTAAAGGCTTTCTTCTTCGTTCCAGTCGCAGTCTTTCTATTATTCAGTGGAACAATTGTGATAGAGAACCAGCCGCGGCGACTTCTCATTCAGGAGATCGTTAGTCGAACATGTATTGGTATCGAGTTGGGCTGGGGATAGTTTTCGGTATTCACGTGTTTTGCTTGGCACAAGACACCGACCAACGGACACCTTGAGCCACTGGTGGTTGCGGCTGGATTTGGGATGGTGATGCTGGAGGCAATCCGGACGAAAATCTGCAAAACAATAAATCTAACTGGCTCTGATGACGCACCTATAAACCGGTTGCCGATGAATTAGGCTGCATCGCTCGAGAATTGCTGTCGATTGTGGAATACTGCATCGTTTATCCAATTCAGTCGACATCCAGCTCCCAAAAAGTTCTACCTGCATGAAATCGCTCCGCCAACCGTCGATCTCTTGGTGTGGCACCGTGACGAATTGCCTGATTCATGTCACTGAGAACACGGTCTTCTTCTGCCACGTAGCCGTGTCCCAAGTCAAAAAGATCAAAGGCGTTTTTGACATGAACGGTATCAATTCCGTCGAATACATGGGGTGCATCGCCCCGATGAAAATAGCCAACGCGGTCTTCCAAGTGCAGCAATTTGGATGCCCACACGGCGCGATCTCTTCTTGAGGCGTAAAGTGTAGCTGCGATAAGGGAGAGTTTTTTGAAAACAACAAGCGGTGTTCGACTTCTGCTTCCCGCGCGGGCGTGCGCGAGAGACGGTTTCGTGGCGAGCGATCATCCGACTTTGTCGGATATTGTTCACCCGGACGTTTTGGGCGGAAGATCGGCCGGGTGCGTCTTGGAGTGGATCTCTTGCAGCTGCTTGATGCAGACGTGCGTGTAGATTTGTGTCGTCGTTAACTCAGAGTGACCTAATAACTGCTGAAGACTGCGAATGTGAGCTCCGTTTTCGAGCATTTGAGTCGCGGCCGTGTGACGCAACATGCTTCCTGGCTCCGTGACTCCTGCTGCCTTCATGTAGTCACGGACCAAGATCGATAAATTCGACGCGCCGAGCTCTGGCTGCAGTCCATTCAAATCGGAAAACGCTGCGCCGCCTCGCTGTTGACAAGCCATTCCACCCTGGCGAAGCAATTGCCAACCAGCCACGATTCCGGCCGTTAATACCAGCCCCTTGCGTTTCTGTGGTTCTTATCACCATTAACTACTCTGAGCGGAAGATTTCCAGGGGCCGTCCTCAATACAAAACGCCTCATCCGTTTCTCGGGCGTAAAGCACGGCAACATATAGTGTTGGCCATGAATAGATATACAAGCTACTGTCGATACATCGATCGATGAATTGAACAATCTCTTGAAACCTCTCTTTTTGCGTATCTGCTCGGTCGATTGAGTCATCGAGCCTCCGTACCCAAACTTCGCGAAACTGATAGTTATCAAGAGGGCCGACAACGCTGCAATCCGTACTCGTTGGCAGGTCAGCCACAAAGCGATTGTCGGAAATCTTGACCGATTGTACGGACGCTGGAATGTCCATGTTAGCTACCTCCACCTACGATTACCTGTCCTTGAACTCTCCCTGGAACAAGAACTTGGTATTCTGCACCTTTTGCCGCCGCATTGAACCAAATGCTCCCCTCTGGCGCAGTCGCCTCTATTACAATTCCGCCCATTCTTGCTTGCCTTGCGAATGCCCACGATTTACTTGCCGTCCACGACGTAAATCCCGAGCACTCCGTCATCCCCAAATCGTGGTTAAACGCTCTAGCGGCGACGGAGCCTTCATTTACCAGAGGCCATCCTTTCGGCTCGGCGATTCCTTGAAGCCCGAGAGGCAGCCGATTAGTTGAGCCCGCAGGTATGTGACGGTACACAACTGTTCCCGAAGCGGTACTCAAGTCAACCCCGACTGCTACTTGTTCAGCTGCCGTCGCGGCGCTGCCAGCAGATGTTGCCGGGGCGGCACGGCCCGTTCGGATGGCTCTGATCATTCCAGGCGCCGAGATTAACGCAG
>JAGQPC010000137.1 GCA_020426925.1 Planctomycetales bacterium
TCGTCGTGACTGGCTCAAGCTTGGTTCGTGCGGATTCGGTTCGCTGGCCATCGCCGGACTGACGGGCGAAGAGGTCGTCGCGGGCACCTCGGCAGCGGGAACGCCACACTTCGCACCCAAAGCAAAGCGAGTGATTTTTTTATTCATGAACGGTGGACCGTCTCAGCATGACATGCTGGACTATAAACCGAAACTCTATTCCGACGGCGGCAAGACGGGAAAGAACAAACAAACACTCTTGGCACCTTTGTGGAAGTTTGCCCAGCACGGTCAGAGCGGCCTGTGGATTTCAGAACTTATGCCGCACTTGGCGAAACAGGCCGATCGCCTTTGCGTCGTCAACAGCATGCAGACTGATAGCCGTGCGCATCCATTGGCGATTCCTCTGCTACACACGGGCAGCTTTCAGTTTGTCCGTCCATCGCTTGGTTCCTGGGTGTTGTATGGTCTGGGCAGTCCCAACCAAAACCTGCCGGGCTACGTGACGATTAAGCCGACTCGCACCTTCGGCGGGCCATCGAACTACGGAAGCGCATTCTTGCCCAGTAGCTATCAGGCAACTCGCGTCGGTTGGGAAGGCCGCCCGGTGAAAGACGCAGAGATCGCTCACTTGACCAGCAAGGAAGCCATCCCAGAAACGTCCGAGCACATACTGAACTTCACGCAGTCGATGAACCGACGGCTGTTGCAACGAACTGGACAGAATGCGGATATTCAGGGAGTCATGGATTCGCTGAACTTGAGCAACAATATGCAAGAAGCGATCCCACAAGTGTTAGACGTGAATAAGGAATCAGAAGAAACTCTGGAAGCGTACGGTATTGGCCAGAAACACACCGATGACTTTGGCCGTCAATGTTTGATGGCACGTCAGCTAACGGAATCGGGCGTGAGGTTCGTCGAGATCGCCAGCAGCGGTTGGGTTCATCACTCGTCGCTCGACACTGGATTGGCCCGACGTTGCAAAGAAGTCGACCAACCGATTTCTGCACTTCTAAATGATCTCGAACGACGGGGTTTGCTGGACGAAACGTTGGTCTTCTGGGGCGGCGAGTTTGGTCGCCAGCCAGAAACACAGATTCTATCGGGCAAAGTCGTTTTGGGGCGCGATCATAACGCAAAGGGCTATACGATTTGGATGGCCGGCGGCGGCGTCCGTGGTGGCCTCGCCTACGGAAAGACGGACGAGCTAGGCTATGAAGCCGTCGAAAACAAAGTCCATCTCTATGATCTGCATGCGACGATCCTGCACCTTCTTGGGCTCGATCACACGAGGCTCACGTACCGCTACGGCGGCCGGGATTTCCGATTGACGGACGTACACGGCAATGCAGTCGACGATATCATGGCGTAGTCATAGCACGGCACGAGCTCGTTTGAAGTTGCGATGCTTGGTAACTCAACGCGTGATTTCGTGCTGCGATTGGACGCGACCATGTTTATACGAGAGAAATTTCATATGAGTTCTCGAATCGCCAAAACGTTGGTGTTGCTTGCTCTTGCATCGTACACGTCCTGTTTTGGGCAGATGATTGTCGCTCATCGTGGAGCCTCATTCGACGCCCCGGAAAACACGCTGGCAGCATTTCGACTGGCGTGGGAACGTGGAGCCGACGGGATTGAGGGCGACTTCTACCTCACGGCGGACGGGCAGATCGTCTGCCTTCACGACAAGACGACCAAACGCGTGGCACCTGATCAGCCAGAACTGACGGTGGCGGAGTCAACTTTGCAGCAACTGCGACAGGTGGATGTGGGTCGCTGGAAGGATGCGAAATTTGCCGGCGCGCAGATTCCGACGCTCAATGAGGTCCTGGCGATTGTGCCGCTGGAGAAACGCATCTTCGTGGAAATCAAATGTGGGCCGGAGATTGTTCCCAAACTCAAGTCGCAACTTGAGGCGTCCAGGTTGAACGACGAACAAATCGTCATCATCGCTTTCGACGCAAACGTCGTTCGGGCTTGCCGCCAGGCGATGCCTCAATACAAGTGCAACTGGCTGACGGGGTACGAGCAGGAGGATCAAAGCGATGAGTGGAAGCCCGGTGTGCAGGACGTCGTTGCTACCTTGCAGAAATCGGAAGCCACTGGGCTGGGGACTCAGGGCAATGAAAACGTTATCGACCGTAGTTTTATTGATCGCGTTCGAGTCGCGGGCTGTCAGTTTCACGTCTGGACAATCAATGACGTTGACGCCGCCAGGCGCTTCGCCGCGTTGGGCGTGGATTCGATCACGACGGATCGACCGGCTTTCATCCGTCGCGAACTGCCTTTGACCAGAGCTGTAGAAGAGGAGAAGATTTCGCGACAACCGTTCCATTACGCAGTTTGCGAGGGAACGTACCAGCATCATCTCCAAGGAATTTGTGCGGACGACGATGCCATCTACTGGAGCTTCACTACGACTTTGGCAAAGACTGATCGCGATGGCAAGCTTCTGAAGAAAGTACCGGTCGCCAATCACCACGGTGATCTTTGCCGCCACGATGGTCGTATTTACGTCGCTGTAAACCTCGGCCGATTCAACGACCCACAGGGCAACGCGGATTCGTGGGTCTATGTTTACGACGCCAAGTCGCTTCAGGAGCTCGCTCGCCACAAGACACAGGAAGTCGTCTACGGCGCGGGAGGAATCGGCTTTCGAGGTGGACACTTCTTTATCGTCGGAGGCTTGCCGAATGCCGTTAATGAAAACTACGTCTATGAATACGACGCAGACTTCGAATTCATGAAGAGGCATGTCGTCACCAGCGGACACACTCATCTGGGTATACAGACGGCTACCTACGCCAACGACCGCTGGTGGTTTGGTTGTTACGGCGAACCGAAGACTCTGCTGGTCACCGATGATACGTTCCGCATGAAAGGCCGCTACCAATTTGATTGCTCGCTGGGCATCGCGAGAATCTCCGACAGTCGTTTGTTGACGGCCGGTGGCCACTGCACGAAGAATCAAGGTTGCACGGGCCGAGTGCAGGTTGCCGTTCCGGATCAAAGTGCGGGTTTGATGTTGGTCCCGAAAAATTAGTCCGTCTACAGCTTGATACTGGCCGAACGACAGTCTTCTCAGTCAGGTGGTTACACGGCAGAAGTTGACAAGAACTCAAAACTACGAATCGTTCGAAACGCGAACGGACGCGCTTTCGTAAGGTAAACGGGTTTTTCGCTCACGTCTGCGGCGTGGCCTTGGACTCGCGGCTGGTGTTCCGTCATTCGGAGGTCATTGATATGCGTGCTGCTTCCGTTAGACGACTTCGTCGAGCCATACTGTTGGGCTGCGTCTGTTCAAGCTGTTGCGTCATTGCGTTGGGGAACGCTGCGGCAGATGAACAATCGGCTTCGGACGAGAAGGGCCAGAAAGACGCGCTGAGGACGGGCGTCTTTCGGTGGCGAGTCGGCTCACCGCTGCTCGAAATAGATTCCGAACGTCTGCCGCCATCCCCGGACCATGAATGGCTTGCTATCAAGGACCCGAGCGTCGTGCGCTATCAGGATCGCTGGCACCTGTTCTGTAGCCTCCGCAAGAACAAGGAAGGTGATGGCCAAATCCGAATTGGCTATCTATCCTTCGTAGACTGGACGCAGGCGCAGCAAGCCAACTGGCGGGTGCTTGAGCTGACACCGGGGTACCATGGCGCTCCACAGATTTTTTACTTTGAGCCGCAGAGGAAGTGGTATCTGATCTATCAGGCCGAAGATCAAACCAGAGGTCTCAAGTACGGTCCTTGTTTTTCGACGAACGCGGATATTGCCGACGCGATGAAGTGGACACTCCCTGAACCGCTGTACGTTGTCAAAGACGGAGCGCGGGCAGGACTCGACTTTTGGGTGATCTGCGACGATGAGAAAGCGCTTTTGTTCTTTACGACGCTCAACGGCCGCATGTGGCGAGCGGAAACCGCACTGAACAACTTTCCCGATAAGGGCTGGTCGGAACCGCAGGTTGCCTTGAAAGCCGATATCTTCGAAGCAAGTCATACGTATCGCGTGAAAGACCTCAGTCAGTACTTCACCATCGTCGAAGCTCAAGCCGGCAAGCGCCGCTATTTCAAGGGTTACGTAGCAGACCGGCTCGATGGCGAGTGGACGCCGCTGGCCCATAGCCGGGACAAACCACTCGTGTCGCCGCGAAACGTCGTGAATCAGGAGTTTCATGGGCAACATCTTACAGCCACGGTGAGTTTATCCGCATCGGATTCAATCAGATGCTAGAAATCGATCCGAGGAGTCTCCAACTTCTTTTTCAAGGAGCCAATGACAAAGAGTATCAACGCGGCAATTAACGGTCAGATTCCTTGGCGACTGGGAATGTTGCAACAGGAACGCTAGAAAGCGGGTCATCGCCGAGCGTTGCATATGGTTCTTTTCTGAATGAATGGCTCGTCTTCAATCCCGACACGAAAACGACGAGCGCAACTGCAACGAAACATTGCTTGAGAGGCAACCACCACGCGAAAGAACGTGTTGTGATACAACCATGGATCGTCGGCAAGAAACAAACTCTGGACAAAGCGAAGTATCAACGCCGAGTGTAAACGAGGTGTAGGAAAAATGACTTCCAATTGTATGCGATTGCCGCTAGTCGCATTGACGATCTTCTACCTGTTCGTTGCCTGCCTTTCGTTCGCGGCAGACGAGAAGCCGCCGAGCGCCGAAAGCATCGGCCTCGAGTTCATTGATACCAGCTTCGAGAATGCGTCGCCGCTACATTCGTTTGCAAGCGAAAAAGAACTCTCGGCAAACAATCGTTTCTAACAACATGCTCAACGTTCGGAATGGGTGGCAGTCGTCGATCGCCAGAATTGGACGACGGTTCAGCTGCCACATATCGACCGATGGCCGGAATTGGCAGGCGCTAGCGCTGGAGGTGCTGCCAGAAGCTCACAAGCCCGCAAGAAGATTGCCCTCGTCGCGGGTGGTCGTTACCTGGCTCGCGTGATGTTCGCGATGCTTCGAAAGGGTGAAGTATGTAACAGTGAACTCCGCTTAGCAGAATAGGCGACCGCGCCACATCCCGGATTCTAGCATGGCAACCTGGACGCCGAGCATGCATGGGAGTGTCCGATTTATAAAGCCATTCGCACCACCGTGTGTTGCCGGATGCCTTCGAACATGGTTTGATTGTTTTTATGTCAATTATCACCAAGTCCAACCTGACGTGTCCCAAATGCGGATGCACCAAGTTACGCGACATACCTGAAGGCACCTGAAAGATTCTGCACTTTTGCTCCACGTGTGGAGCTGAGATGAATCCCGAGCAAGGTCAATGTTGTGTGTTTTGTGCGTTCGGCGATGTGCCATGTATCTGCAAGCAGCGGGAGCAAAACGACACATGCTGACATCTTCATATTCTCACGTTATCCTAGCTCTGGCGTGGATGTTTGCTTCCTCCATCGCCAAGGCAGAAACCAACCCCATAGCGAATGAACTCGTCTACAGAGTAGAGGGCCTCACGTGAGGAGCCGTAAAAGGACTCGGCTGAGGCCAGTCCATCGCACCCGTGTTGGTGCAGCTAGATAAGTTAGATGTAGTGCAGCGAAGTTATTCTAATCGCTCGGGCACGCTGTTGCTGATATTGCCTTCCTCCGGTGTCGAGATGGCAGATGTTGCAACGGCAGTCTCAACGGTGCTGGAAAAACAATTTCGCAAGCCGTCCGCGTTGTCAGTTGACCAAAGAAATGAAGCATTGAGCCGGGAAGAGTGGCGAGACGCTGACCGCATCGGTGAACTAACATCGATTGAGATTCGCACGTTGGTACTACGGGCTTTAGGCTACGCTCTGCCCGTCCTACTGGGTGCAACGTTCGCCGTAGTATGGTGGCGACGAATCAGAGGAGCAAAGAATGCCAGATAAGCTTGTGCCGGTGCTACACGTCACCGATGCCCGGAAATCAACCGAGTGGTATGCCCGCCTTGGCTTTACACTTGAAAGCGAACATCAGTTCGCACAGAACATGCCGATCTACGCCTTCCTGAAACGGGGCGACAATTCGCTTCATCTGTCAGAGCACAAGGGTGACGCGAAACCAGACACGCTCGTTTACTTCTACGTTGATGACGTGGACAGTCTCGCTCAAGAGTTTGGCGAAACAGCCAAAGAGCAGCCTTGGGGAATGCGGGAGATTTGGATTACCGACCCAGACGGGAACCGATGGCGAATCGGTGCATCCGCTGAAAACAAGGAAGGAGACGAGTGACACATATGCCGCTATCGACTTGAGTTGACAAAGGGCTTCCGCATAGAGGCTAATATGGAAAAGTACTAGGTACTGCTACGAAGACACACCTGGTTCACTGAAGGTAGCACCAGCAAGAGTTTTCGTAATCCTGGCACGATCGGCGAAGGGCTGCTCGCGCGGTTCAACATTCGCGCCTGCGTGCATGAATTGAACGTGGAGTGGATTCAAGGCCTGAGCGATTTCCCGTCAGGAAAGCACTGGGAACTCTTGGGATCGCAATTGTGTCGAGTTTACTAAGAGGAAGAGGGAGACATTACGATCCAACGCAAGATCAACCTCAGTGTGTTGCAGCCCGGCATGATCCCATAGCCATCGAAACGAATCTTCGGAGGACAACGTGCACGAACCAACGACCAGGCGAGAGTTTCTGGCGATATCTGGTTTGTCGACGGCGACTGCCATGTGCGCAGACTTTGCACGGGCTGAGGACGCCGACTCCGTCGTGACGGTAGATCAACACATCCAACGGCTTGCGGATGAGGCTTCATTGGGCATGCAATTTCGCGGGACGACCGCTGCGGAATGCCGGGCGTGGCAAGCAAAGTTCGGTGACAAGCTGCGATCGCTTCTCGGACCTCATCGTCCACCAGCCGAGTGGAAGACCATGGTTGAACGCGTTGATGAATTCGACGATCACCGCCGTGAGCATCTTGTCCTAACGGCTGACGGTCATCCTCCGCTGCCTGTCTATCTGTTGGTACCACGCCACGTGCCTGACGTACGGAGGCCCGGTGTGGTTGCTATTCACGGACATGGTCCGTTCGGTAACGACGCCGTCGCGGGACGGGATGACTTACCGGAAGTGGCTGAAACAATCGCCGAACGCAATAGTGATTTCGGCCGTCAACTCGTGCGACAGGGCTATGTCGTGGCGGCTCCCTGCATGATACCGTTCGGACGACGGCTGGCGGAGGCCAACAACGAATACAAGATGGACCCATGTGCGATCACGTTCGTACGGTTGAGCCTCCTGGGCAAACTGCTGATGGCTGAGAACCTGCGTGATTGTCTATGGGCCGTCGAGTTGCTGGCGCGTCACAAACAGGTCGACGCAAAACGACTCGGATGCGTGGGACATTCCTACGGCGGCAGAATGACGATGCTGACTGCGGCGATCGATTCACGCATTCGTGTTGCAACTCCATCAGGCGCGTTGAATGTGATGCAAGAGAGGATTGGGACAAAGTACAGTTGCGGGGCTCAGGTGATACCGGGCTTGCTGGAGTATGGCGACGTTCCTGAAATTGCGTCATTGATCGCGCCACGCCACTGCATGTGGATTGCAGGAAAAGACGACGGCCTGATCAAACCCCAGTGGGCTGAGAAAGCGCTCACTCGTATCCGTCGCGTTTACAAATCGCTGGGCGCAGAAGACGGACTGCTCGTCGACCGCTGGGACGGTCCTCATCGCTGGCATGGCGAGGCGGCTTACCCGTTCTTGGCGCAGGTCCTGCAGCCACCGAAGTCGCAATAGAAAACACGCTAAAGAGAATGAACGTGAATTCGATTGAACCTGCTGCCAAACAGAGCCAGCCGCACGAGTCTGGTATCAGCCGACGCTTCAGTTTAGCGACAGTACAAGTCGTTCTCAGCGGAATACTGTTGCCGCTGCTTGTTAGTCACGTAGCACTCGCCGCCGAAGCGGAACAACCTCGCAAGCCGAATGTTCTGTTTATCTTGGCCGACGATCTCGGCTGGGCCGACATTGGATACCATGATTCGGGCACGAGCACTCCGAACATAGATCGTTTGGCGGCAAACGGTGTCAAGCTGGAACAGCACTACGTCTGGCCAACCTGTTCTCCGACGCGAGTCGCGCTGTTGACTGGACGCGAACCAAGCCGCTTTGGTGTACTTACGCCGCTGGGCGACGACGGGCGGATTCCTGCTGACACGGTGACTCTTGCTACGGCACTACGCTCGCGGGGATACACAACGCACATCTCTGGGAAATGGCATATCGGAGCGCCTCCGAGTTTTCGCCCGTTGCTCTTCGGTTTTGATACGTCCTACGGATACTTCCGCGGTCAAATCGATCCTTACACACATCGCTACAAGTTTGGCAATCGAACTTGGCATCGAAACGACGAGCTGTTGGACGAAGAGGGGCATGCAACTGACTTGATCGCGGACGAAGCGATCCGCGTGATTCGCTCTTCAGTAGGCAAGCCGTTCTTCTTGTATGTGCCGTTCAGCGTTCCCCACTTTCCGCTGTCGGAACCAGACGAGTGGACCACGATGTATGATGACAAGATCGACGACTCGTGGCGGAAGTTGAATGCGGCAAGCATCGTAAGCGCGCAAGAGAACCATGGGGGCGCGCGGGGTGTGACGCGATCGGGCGTGATGGATCGGCGGTGATGAGAGAAGGCCGGCGGTGCCGGCCGCTTACCGCTTCAGGCGGGCGTCCAGCAGCTTCTTGCGGGCGCGACGCTTTGATCGGTTGGTCTGCTTATGGGCTTCGCGTTCACGGCGTTCTTCTTGCCGGAATTGGCGGATGCTGTGCGGATGGGCCATGGCCCAGTTCCAGGGCAACATCGGCTCGTAGTCCGTTTCGCCCGCCAAGAGACGCGTCAAAATGTCGTTCACATACGCCCAGACATCCAGGTCGTTGCGGTGAGCACTGCTCACCAACGTCATGAAGCCCGCGTTCCGTTCACCGGCCGCTACACTCCCACAGAAAAGCCAGTTCTTCCTTCCTAAGGCAATTTGCTTCATCAATTGTTCCACTTCGTTACTGTCGATTGGAAGCGTTGGATCATCGAGGTATCGCGTCAGCTCCGTCCAGTGATTGCGAAGGTAATTCAGGGCCTTCCGCAGATCGCTCTTGGGTAAGACCACTTGTTCCGTCCGCTCGTCGATCGTGTCGAGTTCCGCACGCATCGCATCCCAGATCTCCTTTGACTCGGACTGTCGCACCGCCAAACGCTCTTCATCCGAAAGAAGTTTCGCTCGCGATTCGATATCGAAGAGTTCCTGGTACCACTCCATCCACTTGCGTCGGTCGGCCGGATAGTCCGCGGCATCTACGAACTTGCGGCGAGCGTGGGCGTTACAAGCCGCTCGCACGATTTTTCCACTAGAACCTACGGCGATCGCACCGAAACCGTGCCAGCAATCTCCTAGGATCGTGCCCGCGTAGTCTTCGAAGAAAGAAACCGGTCCATCGCGATGACGACTTACCGTAAAGTCGAACACGTTGAGCTTGATGTGCTGGCCACGATACACCCACATCTTCGCGTTGATGCTGGGTTTGCCTTCCTGCAAGGCGGCCTCGAATACTTCCGCAATCCGCTTCTGTTTCGGGTCGCTGCGGTCGAACTCCGGAAGCTCTTTCGGGTACAGCAGCGTCACGCCAGTATCGTCGCAACCCACGATCGAGTCGGTGAGTACTACTTCCTGGAAGTAGTCGAGCAACGGCTGGGCGATGAAATGGCAATTCTGCAGGATGTTCAGCATCGTGCTGCGTGGCGGTGTCCATCCGGTGCCGGCAAACATGTCCTGCTGGCGGTAGATCGGCAGGTGATAGGCAAACTTGTTGACCAGAATCTCCGTCGCGATCGACGTGTCGTACTTGTCGCCTTCGACGATGCCGGTAGGGCGTGCGGGCGATGAGATGCCGCACTCCGGTTGCTGTGGGCAGGCGTACTTGGGGTACTTGAGAACTTCGACGTGTAGCGATGGCGGGGTGTAAACGAGTTTCTCCTGCACGTCCCACATCGATTCGGGAAGCTCTGTCTTCTCGCCGTGCGTTTCGCAGCGTTTGTCGGCATCGGCGGCTTCCACGACCGTCTCGCTGCGAGGCAAATGGGCCGGCAGGCTTTCGTCACGCTTCTTGCGTGGCTTGCGACGCTTGTGTTCGGGGATCAAGTCGGCTTCTTCGACCGCTTCGGCCAGGCCGGCTGCTGCATCGGCTGCCTCGTCCGTATCACCGAAGTCCATTCGCAGTTGATTGGCGTCAGCGATATAACGTTCGCTGCGGGCCGCGAATCGCTCTTGCCAAAGCTTGAAGTAGTCCTTTTCCAGCTGTGCGATCTTCGCTTCCAGCTGCTTGATCACATCGTCACGGCGAAGGACCTCTTGCGATTGCGTGGCAAGCAGCGCTTCTTTCGCAGTCAGCAGCCCGTCTTTCGCAGTCAGCTCAACGGCCTGTTCGCCGACGAGTTCTTGCAGTTGCGCTTTCGAAAGTTTGCTCATGTCTTGCATGTTGGCAACGATAGAGATTTTCGCAGCCAGCGCAAGACCAGTTGGGCAACTTTTTGGGAAAAGTTTTCAATGCGTTTTAAGCATCATCTACCGGCCATTCACGCCGCAAACCGTTTCCTGCGTTTTCCGGACTGAGCCAGCGATATTCCCGAGAGCAACATGGATAATTCCGTTGCATCCAGCTGCAACTGACACGCGTCGGGATCAGTGGTTTTCAGCGTTTCGAAGGTACCGGCTTCGAGCAAGCGGTAGTACAGCCAAAAACCACCGTCTGCAAAGTGCAGCAGTTTCATGCGATCACGACGCTTGTTGATGAACAGAAACAAGCTTCCGTCGGTAGGATCTGCCCCGAACTCCTCGCGGATGATGGCGGACAAGCCTGCGAACCCCTTACGCATATCGGTGGCCGGCGTGTAGGCGTAGATTTGCAGCTGAGAAGAAAACGTCAGCATCACTTGGCCTTCGTTCGGTTGGCGGCCGTGTTGTGGTCCGTCCCGATGACCACAGCGAGCACTTGGTGCACAACCTGCTTCGCCATTGATAGATCGTCGCCCAATTCGATATGAATCCCTTTGCCCAGCCGGATCGTCGTGCGTTCACTGGGCGATCGGCCAGCAGCAGGCGAAACACGTACGCTTTGAAAACGACTTCGTGGCCGACTTGCCTCTCCCAGCTTCCGTTTCCAATGATAATACGACTGCGCCGAGACCCCTTCTGCTTCACAAAACTCAGCCACTGTCAGCGACGATGCGTCAAATCGCTGCATGCGCTGCGTCCATTCCTGGACCTTCGCCGGACGCGAACCTCGAGCCATTGCCGTCTCCTTGCCACGCAGAAAACCTCCAGGCTAGCACCCACGTCAAGCACGGTCCTGGTGCGCGCTTACCAAGCATCTCGCACATGGACGCTGCTGTAGGCCGCATTGTGAAAGCACTGGAAGCTGAAGGAAAACGAGCGAACACCTTGATCGTGTTCACGTCCGACAATGGCGGGCAGCGAAAATGGGACGCTCCGAAAGATCAATACGATGGCCGCTATGAACCGCATACAACCTTGGGCAACAACCTGCCGCTACGTGGTTGGAAGACCGAACTCTACGAAGGCGGTATTCGAGTGCCATGCTGTGTGAACTGGCCGGGACACGTACCTGCCGGCAAGACAACCAATTCGCCTACGTGCATCATCGATTGGATGCCCACATTTTGCGAACTGGCCGGGGCCCCGGCTGAATCGGCGTTGCGTCTTTCAGGCAAAGACATTTGGCCGCTCATTCTGGGGAAGTCACAGCCTGAACCTCGAACCTTCTACTGGCGAACGCCATCGCGGTCAGCGCTACGTCAAGGCGACTGGAAGCTGATCACAGGCAAAGCTGATAGCCCGGCGGAACTATACGATCTGGCAAGTGACCCATTCGAGAAATCCGACGTTGCCGCCAAGCATCCCGACCGAGTAGCTGAAATGGCGGACGCACTACGGGAAGAGCGCCGAAGAGACCAGTGACGGTCGATTTTGCGTCTAGTGTTTTGTTCCAATTGAGCTGGCCGGTCAAAAAGGACGACCACGAAGTTAGTATCGTCGTTTCACACGTCGCCTTCCGGCACGACAAACGGCTCGCGATATTCGCGAGAAACAAATTGGTTTGCTTCGTCGGCACTTGTGCCTATGAATCGTTCCGACTCCGAATCGATCGTCAACCACGGACTTAGCACTGGCGGAACCTCTCGCAAATCGACTTGGTTGGCTTGTAGGTGCTTCTCGAATCGGCCCAGCGTTTCCAGAGCGTCGACGTTTCCTTCCAGGTCGTCGCGAATCTCTTCGGGCGAAGACTCTTGACCCACGCGGTGGGCGATGTTTCCGATGTGAGAGAACGCAACGGAATAGTGGCCTTCCAAGATATCACCATTCAAATCGTTGACTCTGCGGCTGCGAACTGCGTCTAGGAAGTTCACGTCATGCTCGAGTCCGTCTTCCTTTACAGCGAAGCTCGCAACTTCTTTCCCATCATTGTCGTACGCCGCATACTCACCCCATGGAGTTAGATCAACGTAGCCGTCTTCGCATTGGATCATTACACCGGTCTTCGGACGCGGGTTTTGCTCGCCGAACTTCATCACCAAGCCATTCTTCGCGACCGCGCGGTACGCATCCGATGCCGGGTCGCCCTTTGTGGCTCCTAACGCGCGCGACTCGTAAATGACCGGGACGGTGTCGAGTTCAAACAACACGACTTGCGTGTCCGGAGTTTCGCCATCGTCCGGCGCTCCGAACCGACCGCCGAAGCTCATCACTTTCGTCGGCATGGTCTGGGGATTGCCGAGTGCGTAGCGGACTTTGTCCAGCATGTGCGCACCGTTGTTGCCGATCGCACCGTTGCCATAGTCCCACTGCCAGTGCCAGTCGTAGTGAAACTCTTTTCGCATCGGAGGACGCAACGGCGATGGGCCGCACCAAAGGTTGTAGTCCACCGACGCCGGCACCTGCTGAGCCTTGTTCACTCGGCCCATATTCAGACGACGTTTGTAAACGAAGGCGCGAGCCACGAGAACTTTGCCGAGCTTACCTTGCCGAAGGAACTTGGTGGCGCGGTGGAGGCTGGGGCTGGACCGATTTTCAACCCCTGCCTGAACGATCCTGTTGTACCTGCGAGCCGCTTTGACCATCTGACGACTCTCGAACAGATTGTGCGAAATCGGTTTTTCAACGTGCACGTCTTTGCCTGCTTGACACGCCCAGATTGTCGCTAGCGCGTGCCAATGGTTGGGCGTCACAATTGAAATGGCGTCGATGTCCTTGTTGTCGAGCAAGTGACGAATGTCGGTGTAACGTTCAACACGGGTGTTCTTCTTTGTGAGCTTGTTCACTTCGCGACCAAGGACCGCAGAATCTACATCGCAGAGTGCGACCAATCTGACACCGGGTATTTCTTGGTACGCTCTGATGTGTCGACGGCCGAAACCGTTGAGTCCCGCGACCGCGACGCGAATGTCATCGTTGGCACCGAGCGGTTTGGCCCAAGCCGAGGTCGCTGCAAGACCCGTCGCGGCAACTCCTTTCGCAAAGGTTCGTCGATTTACGTTCATTGTGGGACGTCCTATTGGTTGGATTCTTGACGAATGGGTTGAACTAGGCTGCGTGCGTCCAAGCGAAGCTGCCGACCGCCGATCGAGAATGTCATCACTGCTTCTCCCCACGCTGACTTTGCAAACTGGCTCTCATAGGTCGGATAGCCGTCCAGTTCAAACGGCTTTCCATTGACCGTCGCCTTGCCGTGATCGTAAGCAATGATGTCGCCGAGCGTGCTGGTGTAACGTGTAATCAGCCCAGTGTCCTTGCAGTAGCTTGGAGCCGATCGAATGGCGGTTTGGAACTGGCCAAAGCTCTCGTAGTCTGGTTTTAATCCGATTTCCAGAATACCGGCTTGCGCGTCCGTATAGTGTGTTGTGGCGACGTAGACGTCATCATCGCCCGTCACGACACGCCAGAAACTCAACGTCTTTTCGTCAGTGGTTTGTGTCGAAAACGAGCCCCCATTTTCGGCAAGGTTGTTGTTGTAGTCCAATGTGTGTCCGGCGTAGAACAGCACGTTCTTGTACTGCATGGTGGCAGTATTGGAGTTTGTTTTCTCCGCACTCATGTTCACGAGATTACGTTTGGGACCGAGAATCTGACGAGGGTGAGCAAACGTCAGCTCCCAGACTTGGTTATTCCAATGGTCAATCTTCGTCCTCGCGCGTCCGCTATGGAAATTGTCCAGCTCAACACGGTTTTGCATGCTACCTAAGCTGTACGCCGGTGTGATGTAATAGTACAGATTGTAAGTCTTCCCGAAGCGATCTCGACGACGGAGTTTGACTTCGTACAGATCGCGAGCCTTCTTGTCATTGGCCAGATCGCGGATCACGGTGGGCAAGCGATAGGTTGTCGTTGTTATGCAGGCGGCGAGGAAGTGCCCGTCGTTCTTGCGGTAAGTCGGAGCGGGGCAATTGCCAAAGAAAAGGTAGCCAACTTCGTATAGCCGGTCATCCGTTCCGTTTCGATGCTCGTCACGAGGAGCGACGTCTGAAAGATCATCGGTGAAGATCGTGCGAAAGTAGGGGCCGCCGCGAACATTGTTCAAGGAAAGCAAGGCGTAGTTAGCAAGCATTGCGTCGATACTGATTTGTGCCCACCGCTTTAGCAATGGATCGGTGTGATAGTCGTAGATCAACAACAGAGCATGCAAACTCGCCGCAGCGTAGTGTGGCGAGTTGAACTCCTCCATGCCGTATCGGATTCGATACTGAACCCATTGCGAGAAAGAGTCCCGAGCCTGCCGAACCAGCGCAGCATCGCCACTTCCGAACTCTTGATCGGCCAGTAGATAAATCGTTTTCCAGTTGATGATATGGTTTTCGTTGCTGACCTTCGTGATTGCATCCAGCTTCCTGTCTTTCAGCCCATCTGCATACGACACAACGATCTCTCGCATTCGCATCTTGGCGGGAGCGTTGAGCGATTCTTTGAATTCGCAGTACGTGTTCAACATCATCAGCGCGAGCCACTCGTCGCTTTCGACCTCACGAGACGCAAAATACTGATCTGCCTCCGCGACTCGTTGCCCCCGCGCCAAACAAGCATGATAGTGCTGCCATTTCCGCGATTGCAGCTTCTTTGTGAAGGATTCGTGCCGAACAGGAAACAAACTCTGATCACACAGCATCCTCAGCAGATGCTCGCGGCGTTCTTGAAACCCATCGTCCGCCCGCACCGTCGAAGCCAGCCGGCTGACGATCAACAACACGATCAATATGTAGATGCTGGCTCGTTTTCCCACTAGTTCTTGCTTGCCTCACTGCCGTTGACTTCGATCCAATCGACCCGCGTGCATCCCTTGCTTATCTTGCCGACTGTCAAATCGGTCCAGCCAATCGAACGTACTCGCGTCAGGTCGGGTTTGGCGACTCTCTTGCCCGCTTCGATGGTGTCAATATTGAGCTCAAGCCATTTGATGCCCGCTCCATTCTTCTTCAGTCGGTCAAAATCTAGAGTGAAGACATGCCAATCGGGCGTCTCTCCAAAACCGCGGTCACTGACCAGCCAAGTTCCGTCATCCAGCTCCAGGATGACCTTCAACACATTCGGACCAGACTGTTTCACCCGCCAACGGATGCGACCTTCTTCGGCGAGGTTCACCAAAGCGTCTTTCCTCCGAAGCGAAACGGCCCATCGACCCTTTCGGCACATCCCCGACCAGACGTACCACGGATCATTCGGTATCTCGTCATGGTGCGATTTCTTGATCAAGTCCGCATTTGGACCGTGCCTAGTCACAATTAGTTGATCGTTCTGAACGTGGTCCTGAGTCACCGGAATTTGGGCAGGCGTCTCTCGCCAATCCTCGCGAAAGAAAACGTTGGTGTCGTCTGTCGCCGTCGGAGAATCTGCAATTGCTGATCCAACGAAGACATGTGCCGTACAAGCTAGACATAAGATTCGAAGCACGATGGTTCTCCGGTTCAAAATCAGTTTAGGCTGAAGAGTTGGCCCTGAATCGTGTTTGCGGCTACTCTAGCAGTCTCTTGTGGGTGGATGCATCCCACGGTGGAATGTCAGCTCCGACAAGCTCGAAGCTTATCCCATGGTCGGCCAGTTTAACGGACCTGCATACTACTCAACGCAATCGATTTCTCAAGCTTTGGTTCGCCCTGGATATCCAGTACTTCCAGGGTGAGGAGTGGGTCCTCGCGATCCCAGTCGATGGTTAGCGAGCCAAAGTTCTCTCGATGGTAAGTTATCGGGTCGGCGCGGAAGTCGTTCTCAGTTGGCGTGCCGCGTGCATGGACTTGGTTCAGGCTGCTGGTCGTTAGCTCGTAGATTGGGTACGGCGCCGATTCGCCAGTAACCGATAGCTCGGCCCAATGACGATCTCCGCTGACGATAACGACGCCGGACGCATTGGTTTGTGCAATGAGATCGAACAAGCGTTGACGTTCGCGAGGTAGGTTGGACCACGTTTCTTGCCCGGCCGCAGATGGAATGCACTGAATACTGGAGGCAATCAAACGTATTTCGGCAGGACGTCGCAACTGTTGCTCCAACCATTCCCATTGGGCATCGCCAAGCATTGTTACCGCTGAATCGTCGGTGGGAACGTACGGTCCTCCGATTCGACGTTCTCCTTTGGCCAATGGCCCACGGAAGTAGCGAGTATCGAGTAGGATCGCTTGCACGCGCTGGCCGGGCGGACCAAACACTCGCGCCTCGTAGACTCCGGGGCGATTCCGCCGAGGAGAATCAACCGGATCGTTCCAGAAGTCAGTGAAGATTTTCTGTGCGTCCTTGCGTTTGGCGTATTCAGCACCGGCATCGTTCGCGCCGTAATCATGATCGTCCCACGTTGCCATTACAAAAGGACATGTTTTCATCAGGCTGACGAATTCGTTCTTCGCGACGAGCTTTGCATATTCGGCAAGCATCTCGTCCATGTCATCCGTGTCGGCATA